>NZ_DATCTO010000035.1 GCF_036567905.1 Candidatus Binatus sp. | reverse complement strand
GGCGGGCGGCCTTAATACTGGGTGCAGGGGTCACCCCTGCCCGCGGGCTCATCTATCGCGTAGTCGCGAAAAGATGCGCTGCGCAGATTTTCGCGTCTTCTCACTGCGGGGGCAGGGGCCGCAGCCCCTGCCCGAGGAGGTGCGGAACCCAGGTGGGTTTCGCATTCAATAAAGCTCTTCCATCGGACGCTCCGGCGAGCGGCGTCAGTGACGCAGGGCGGTTACGCTATCGAGCACATCAGCGAGTGGCTGCTTGCGGAATCGACGCGCACGTTGACGGTATCGCCCGCGACGGTGTCGACAGCGAAGATTGCGGTCTTGAACTGCGGCGTCTTCCCCGCCATCATGCCGCCGCCGCGCCGCGCAGGTCCTTCGACCAGCACCGGGAACTCGCGGCCGATCGTCGCGCGATTGCGCGCTATCGACATCTCTTCCTGGAGTGCGATCAGGGCGATTAGCCGGCGGCTCTTTTCTTCCTCGCTGACGGAATCGCCGAGCCGGAAAGCGCGGGTATGCTCGCGCACCGAATATTTGAACATGAAGGCGGAGTCGTAGCCGACCGCGCGCATGACCGCCGTCGTCGCCTCGAAGTCCGACTCTTCCTCGCCGTGAAAGCCGGCGATAATGTCCGTCGAAATCGCGACCCCGGGAATTGCCGCGCGCACGCGCGCAACCAGAGCGAGATATTCCGCAACCGTGTAGCCGCGTTCCATTGCGGCCAGAATCCGGTCCGAGCCCGACTGGAGCGGCAGATGCAGATGGGGCTGGACTTTCGGCTCGGTCGCCATCGCCTCGATCAGCGACTCGCTCACGTCGCCCGGATGCGGCGAGGTGAAGCGAATCCGCTCGATCCCGCCGATCGACGCGATCATCCTGAGCAGCTCGCTGAAGCCGGTGTCTCTGAAGCGGTAGGCGTTGACGGTTTGTCCGAGCAGGACGACCTCTTTCACACCGCGCCCGGCCAGTTCGCCAATCTCGCGCATCAGATCGGACGGGGGAATCGAGCGCTCGCGGCCGCGTACGAATGGCACCACGCAGAATGCGCAGAACTTGTCGCATCCGCGCATCGCGGTCACGTAGGCGCGAACGCCGCCGCCGTAGTCGGGAGTGATATCGGCGTAAGTCTCGGCGCGATCGAGGCGGACGTCGATCGAAGCGTCGAAGCCGGCGCGGCCAAGCATCTCGGGCAGGCGGCGGTAACTGTCGGGCCCGGCGACCACGTCGAGGAACGCAGCCTTTTCCATGATCGCGACGCGGTTGTGCTGCGCCATGCATCCGAGCAGCCCGAGCTTCATCTCCGGCCGCGATTGCTTCAGCCGCGCAAGCTCCCGGAGCCGGTGCAGCACCTTCTCTTCGGCATGCTCGCGAATGGCGCAGGTGTTGAGCAGGACGACATCGGCATCTTCGGCCGCGTCGGCGCTGAGGTAACCGGCGCGGCGCAAGACGGCGCTGACGGTTTGCGAATCGGCGACATTCATCTGGCATCCGTAGGTTTCCAGATAAACCCGCGGATGCGCGGGAATTGCGGTGCGATCATTCATAAGGCGAGAGGAAATCTTAGGCTACGCGATCACGTCGATACAACGGCAGGGGTGACCCCTGCACCCAATGTTAACGCCGCGCTCCGTTGTCGCGCGCGGCCCCTGCCAACGGCTTAATACTGCGCTGCCGTCGCCACGGCCAGGGGTGACCCCTGCGAATTAATACTGGCCCGTCGTGCCAACGGCCGCCCGCCGTTGGCGGGCACGGCCCCTGCCGCGGGTGCGCCGTGTTTTCCGTTCTTAATACTGGCCTCCCGTGCCAACGGGCGCGCGCAGCCGCTGCCAACGGGTCTTGATACTGCGCCGCCGTCGCCACGGCCAGGGGCCGCAGCCCCTGCCGAAGGAAGTGTGAAACCCACCGAGGGTTTCACATTCAATCAAGTGAACTTCCTCCTCACCCCTGGCCAAGGCGGCTAGCCCATGACGTGCACGGATGCGGGCTCGATCACGTATGTCACGCGGACCTCGCCCGGCTGGCGGAACGGATACTTGTCCTGTCCCAGGTACTTCTTGGCCAGGCTGTCGATATGCGCGTCGGCGCCATTCTCGGTTTCGCTCACCACCGGTCCGCGTATCCCGATGTAGCGAAAAGGATTTTCCGGATCGACGATGGCCATGGCGACCTTCGCGCCGACCTTCAGATTGCGCGCCTTTACCCGTCCGCGCGCTGTGTTGATGCGGATTTTCCCGTTGGTGTAGTCGAACCATACGGGGGTCACTTGCGGCGACCCGTCGGGCATCAGGGTTGCGATATTCGCCAGCGCCTTCTTGGTGGTGAGGAGGTCAAGAAAATTCTCGGGGATCGTTTTCGATGCCATCGGCGGCACTCCTTGAATGACGGGTCTCGGTCCAGATTAGACGATCGCCAGCCAGAGGCAACCGTCGCGATGAGATGGGCCGGACGCCGGTCAGCGACAAGACGGCGAAGTTTGACACTCACATTTGCATACGTTAATAGCCAAGCTTAAGCTCATACCTTGGAATGCGGCGCGGGGGATTGCCCGATTGCGCCCAAGGAGTATTTTGCGATGGCACTGTTCACCAAAGAGCCGGAAAAGAACCCGAAAATTCAACCCGCCATGGCGCCGCATGCTTCGTCGATGCCGCCTGCGCCCGCAACCTCGACTTCCACGGCGACTCCACGAGCCAACGGGCCTGCTGCGTCCGAGGGACGCGCCTATCTCGATCGTGGATCGAAAATCAGCGGCAAAATCTCGTTCGAGGGGCCCGCGCGAATCGACGGCGTGGTCGATGGCGAGATCAATGCGAAGGACAGCTTGATGATTGGCGAGTCGGCGGTGGTGACCGCCCAGATACGCGCCGCCTCGGTCTCGGTGGCGGGCAAGGTCAGCGGCGATATCGTCGCCACCCAGCGAATCGAAATCCGTCCTTCGGCGAGGGTGAGCGGAAACATTACGGCTCCCGTGCTTTCGGTTCAGGAGGGCGCGCAGTTCGAGGGCCATTGCTCGATGCAGCCCGAGGGTATCCGCGAAGATCGCAAAGTTACAGTATTCCCCAAGGAGGAGCGCGTGGCGCAGGCCGCCGGAGGATTGAAGCAGGCCTGAATTGCCCCGGCCGGTTCAGCCAGGATAGTCCGCGTTCCCCAGGTTCCGATGATGGAGAGAAGCTCGAAAATCCCCGCAGGGGAGACGCCGTAACATGCATATCCCGCCGAATTGGGGGACATTCTTTGCCCTGATTGTTTCGTTCTTGATTTTCTGGTTTATATTCAGCCGATTATTTTTTCGCCCGTTCTTGAACCTGCTCTCCGAGCGTGAGCGCAAATTCAAGGAGTTGAACGATAACACCGAGCGATTGATTAGGGAGGCTCGCGCCGCCCATGAGGAATGCGATGCGCGTCTCGCCGCGGTCCGGCAAGGGGCAATCGCGCGGCGCGAGGCCGAGCGCCGCAAGGCCGAATCCGAAGCCGCGCAAATGATGGAAGCGGCCAAGGCTGAGGCGCGGCAGGTGCTCGAGCAGGCGCGGGTCAAAATAGAAACAGAACTCAAGGCGGCCGAGCGAGAACTCGAGCAGATGGGACATAGCCTTGCGTCCGAGCTTGCCGAACGCGTGCTGGGCCGCCCGCTTGGTGGTGGCGCGGCGACGGGCAAGAGCAATTAAGCGCGAACGACTCAACACCCGATGAAGAAGTGGATCACATCGGCGGCGATTTTCGCTGCCGCTTTTTTTCCGAACGCCGCCTTTGCCGCCGAAGACGCGGGCGCGGAGCACGGCTCATGGCTGTTGTTGGCCTTCTTCGCGTTCAACTTCATCCTGTTTGTTGCGGTGCTGGTCTATTTCGCCGGTCCTCCGGCGCGGAAATTCTTTGCCGATCGCGCCGTCACGATTCGCACCGGCCTGTCCCGCGCGGCAGACGCATTCGCCCAAGCCGAGGAGCTGGCCAACAAGGCGGCAGCGCGGATGGCCGCGCTGGCGGCGGAACTGAAGAAGGTCGCGGACGAACTGGAACGGGAAACTGCTTTCCAGGTCGGCAAGGTCGCCGAGCTGGCGAAATCGACGGCCGATCGAATCCACCGCGATACCGCGATGAGCAGTTCCGCGCTGTCAGAAGCGGCGCGCCGCCGCGTGCGCGCGCAGCTTGCCGAATCCGCCGCGACGCTGGCGCGCGATCTGATCGGGCGCAATTTTCAACCCACCGACCAGGGCCGGCTCATCGACGGCTTCATGGACCAGCTTGCCCCGGGGGACAGGCAATGAAAGGTTCGCGAGTCGCCAAGCGCTACGCGCGCGCGCTGCTGGATCTGGCGGACAAGGGCAACGAGGAAAAGTGGGGCGTCGAACTCGAGCGGTTGGCCGCGATGGTCGATTCGCCCGAGCTCCTCGAGCGCCTGGCGTCGCCCGAGCTTGCCGAGCAATCGCGGCAGGAGGCGATGGCGAAAATTGCCGAGCGCCTCGATCTCAGCTTTCCGCTGCGCTCGTTTGCGCTGGTGGTCGCGCGCCACGGGCGGATTCGCGAGCTCGGCGCGATCGCAGAGTCGTATCGCGACTTGCTCGATCGGGCGATGGGCCGTGAGCGCGCGACGCTGACCTTTGCGATTCAACCGTCGGACGGCGAAGTTGCCCGCGTGGTGGGCGGACTGGAAAAGATCGCGGCGCTGAAAATTATTCCTACGGTGAAAATCGACCCCGCGCTGCTAGGCGGCGTGACCGCGGAATTGGGCGGAAAAATCTACGACGGCAGCCTTGCAACTCGCCTCGCGGAGGCAAAGCGCCGGCTTGCAGGCTAGCCGGGAACAAACGACATCATATGGCGGAAATCAGACCATCGGAAATCAGCGAAATCCTCAAAAACGAGATCAAGGGTTTTGAGGGCAGCATCTCGGTGCGCGAAACCGGCCGCGTCCTCTCCTGCGGCGACGGTATCGCCCGTATCTACGGACTACAGAACGCCGCGCTCGGCGAGCTGCTCGAATTTCCGCATCAGATGTTCGGGATGGTGCTGAACCTCGAGGAAGACAACGTCGGCGCCGTGCTGTTCGGCGACCCCCAGGACATCCAGGAAGGCGACGAGGTCAAGCGCACCGGCAGAATCGCCGAAGTGCCGGTCGGCGAGGGCCTGCTCGGCCGCGTGGTCAACGCGCTCGGACAGCCGATCGACGACAAGGGTCCGATCAAGTCGACCGAGACGCGGCGAATCGAGATCAAGGCGCCCGGTATCATCCGCCGCCAGCCGGTCAAGGAACCGCTGCAGACCGGCATCAAGGCTATCGACACGATGCTGGTGATCGGCCGCGGACAGCGCGAACTGATAATCGGCGATCGCCAGACCGGCAAGACCGCAATCGCGATCGATACGATCATCAATCAGCGCGGCCAGAACGTGCATTGCTTTTACGTGGCGATTGGGCAGAAGCGCTCGACCGTTGCGCAAGTTGTCCAGCGGCTCACCAGCTCCGGCGCGATGGAGTTCACCACCGTCATCGCCGCGACCGCGTCCGAGGCCGCGCCGTTGCAGTTCATCGCGCCGTACAGCGGCTGCACGATGGGCGAGTATTTTCGCGATAGCGGCAAGCATGCGCTGCTGGTGTACGACGATTTGAGCAAGCATGCGCAGGCCTATCGCCAGTTGTCGCTGCTGCTGCGCCGCCCACCCGGCCGCGAGGCTTACCCCGGCGACGTCTTCTATCTGCATTCGCGCCTGCTCGAGCGCGCCGCCAAGATGAGCGACGAGATGGGCGGCGGGTCGCTCACCGCGCTGCCCGTGATCGAGACCCAGGAAGGCGACGTGTCGGCGTACATTCCGACCAACGTCATCTCGATCACCGACGGCCAGATAATTCTCGACAAAGATCTCTTCAACTCGAACGTGCGTCCCGCCGTCAACGTCGGGCTGTCGGTGTCGCGCGTTGGATTCTCGGCCGCGGTCAAAGCGATCAAGCAGGTTGCAGGCACGCTCAAGCTCGACCTCGCGCAGTACCGGGAGATGGCGGCGTTCGCGCAGTTCGGTTCCGACCTCGACGCGTCGTCGCAGCGCCTGCTCGCCCGCGGCGCGCGGCTGACCGAGATGCTCAAGCAGAATCAGTACAGTCCGCTGCCGATGGAAAAAGAAGTGTTGATCATTTTCGCCGCCAGAGAGGGCTACTTCGACAAGCTCTCGGTCGAGCAGATTCGGCCGTTCGAGATGGGACTCTACCCCAACTTCGACTCGCGCCACGCCGACTTGCTGGCCGAAATCCGCGACCAAAAACAGATTTCCGACGAGCTGACGAAAAAACTCAAGGCCGGACTCGACGCCTACGAACAATCGTTCCTGGCCGAAAACAAAACGGCCGCGCCGGAGCCGGCGTAGCCGCGATAGCGCTCGACGATGGCATCGCTCAAGGCAATCCGGCGCCGGATCTCGTCGGCCAAATCGACGCAGCAGATCACGCGCGCGCTGAAACTGGTCTCGGCCGCGCGGTTAAGGCGCGCGCAGGAAGCGCTCACCAACTCGATGCCATACAGCGACGCGCTGGCGCGAGTGGCCGACTCCCTGCTCAGCTCGGAAGGAATCTCGGCCGGCCCGGCCGAGGGCGCGCAAAAGCGATCGATGCTGGTGGTGGTCGCGTCGGATCGCGGGCTGGCCGGCGGCTACAACTCGTACCTGCTCCGTGCGGCGGAAGCGACGCGGCGCGAAATCCGCGCCGCCGGACTCGAGATCGATCTGTTTGCGGTCGGCAAGAAAGCCGTCGATCATTTCAAGCGCTCCGGGGTGCCGGTCGCGCTGTCGCGAGTCGATAATCTGCCGCGCCTGGCCACCATCGCTCTCGCGCGCGATATCGCCGCCAGGATGCTCGCCGACTACAGCTCCGGCGCCATCGACGAGGCCGGCATCGTCTATACTCATTTCCAATCCGCGCTCACGCAGAAGCCGGTTTACGAGCGCCTGCTGCCGGTCAAGCCGCCGGGCGACGCCGGTATTCAGGCTGGCGCGAGCGTTGACGCCGCGACGTCGAAATCCGACGCACCCAAAATCGACTATCTCATCGAGCCGTCGCGCGCCGAACTGGTGCCGGTCGTGCTGCGCGGATATCTCGAAGCCGCGGTTTATCACGCGCTGCTCGAGGCCGAGGCCAGCGAGCAGGGTGCGCGAATGACCGCGATGGACAGTGCGACCAACAATGCCATCGACATGATCTCGTCGCTCACGCTCGAGATGAATCGCGCCCGCCAGGCCCAGATCACGCGCGAGCTGATGGACATCGTCGGCGGCGCGGAGGCGTTGCGTTAAAAGGGTGAAAAAGTGAAAAAGCGCACGCCAGAAATCGAAATCACACGGGGATATCACCGTCTATGAGTCAGACCGCTACCGTTCCAGGACGAATCAACCAGGTGCTCGGCAACGTCGTTGACGTCGAGTTCGGCCCCGGCACGCTGCCGCCGATCTTCTCGGCGCTGCGCGTCAGCAATCCGTCGATCAGCGACGTGGCCGGCAACCTCGTGCTCGAAGTGCAGCAGCATCTCGGCGAAAACACCGTGCGATGCATCGCGATGGACTCCACCGACGGCCTGGTCCGCGGGATGGAAGCCGCCAACACCGGCGCGCCAATCTCGGTGCCGGTCGGGCCGGGCACGCTCGGGCGCATCATGAACGTCACCGGCAATGCGATCGATGAGCGCGGGCCAATCCAGGGCAAGTCGCTGATGCCGATTCATCGCGACGCGCCCGCCTTCGCCGACCAGGCTGTCGAGGCCGAAATCCTCGAGACCGGCATCAAGGTCATCGATCTGATTTGCCCGTTCGCACGCGGCGGGAAGATTGGGCTGTTCGGCGGAGCCGGCGTCGGCAAGACCGTCACCATTCTCGAACTCATCAACAACGTCGCCAAGCAGCACGGCGGCGTGTCGGTGTTTGCCGGCGTCGGCGAGCGCTCGCGCGAGGGCAACGACCTCTATCGCGAGCTGACGGAGTCGGGCGTCATCGCAAAAACCGCGCTGGTGTACGGCCAGATGAACGAGTCGCCCGGAGCGCGCGCCCGCGTCGCGCTGACCGGAGTCACGGTCGCCGAATATTTCCGCGACGAAGAAGGCAAGGACGTGATCTTCTTCATCGATAATATTTTCCGTTTCGTGCAGGCCAACTCCGAAGTCTCCGCCTTGCTCGGCCGCATGCCCAGCGCCGTCGGCTACCAGCCCACGCTCGGCACCGACATGGGCGAGCTCGAGGAGCGCATCACCACTACCAAGAAGGGCGCGATCACCTCCGTGCAGGCCATCTACGTTCCCGCCGACGACTACACCGACCCCGCCCCGGCCACCACCTTCACCCATCTGGACGCCGTCACCGCGCTCGACCGCAAGATTTTCGAGAAGGCGATTTTCCCCGCAGTCGATCCGCTCGGCTCGACCTCCCGAATTCTCGATCCGCAAGTGGTCGGCGACGAGCACTATGACGTCGCGCGCCGGGTGCAGGCCATTTTGCAGCGCTACAAGGACTTGCAGGACATCATCGCGATCCTCGGGATGGAAGAACTGTCGGCCGATGACAAGACTGTCGTCGCCCGCGCGCGCCGCGTCGAGCGCTTCCTGTCGCAGGCGATGTTCGTCGCGGAGCCGTTCACCAATCAGCCCGGCAAATACGTCACGCGCAAGGACACCGTGCGCGGCTTCGCCGAAATCCTCGACGGCAAATGCGACGACCTGCCCGAGCAGGCCTTCTACCTGGTCGGCACCATCGAAGACGCGCGCGAAAAGGCCGACCGCCTCGCCCGCGGCGAAGCGCGCTAGGCAACGGGGAGCCCGCGATGGCTGCGACGTTCCAATTCACACTCGTCACGCCCACCGGCGTGGTCGCCGAGGGACAAGCCGCGGAAGTCTCGGCGATTGGTCCACTCGGCGAATTCGGCGTGCTACCCGATCACATAAACTTCATCACGTCGCTCGTGCCCGGCGTGCTCGAGGCGCGCCTGCCCGACGGCGAGGCGATGCACTGGGTTGTGTCGGGCGGCCTGGCCGAAGTGAAGGACGGCGTGATGACCGTGCTGGCGAGCAGCGCCGAATCGCCCGAGAGCATCGACGCCAACACCGCAGCCGCGCAAGTCCAGCAAGCCGACGAAAAATTTTCAAATCTAAGTTTCTACGATCCCGACTGCGCGCCCGCCCAGGAAGCGCTGATGCTGGCGCGCGCCCGCGTGCAAGCCGCCGCATTGAAGTCCGCCCCGCGCTAGCTCTCCTATGAAGCGCGGCCGGCCGAGGGCCGGCCGACCGCGTCATAGGTCACTTGACTCCTGTGGCAGTAACTCAGTCAGGCGCGCCTTCGCGAGATTGAGCTCCCCGGTTCAGCTCATCTCGAATAGCTTCCCCTTATAGGACCGCGAGGCCAGGTCTATCTCACCCTCGCTGGCGATCCTGCGGCCATCGGAGGTCTGCATAAAGCCCGCCGTGTGCCATTTGTTTTTCCCGTTACTCTCATAGGTCCCCTGACCGATGCCGCTGAGACCGTCGCCGTTGTCCAGGAATGCCGTCCCACACTCACTGTAACTCCCGCTCTTGGGGCCGCCAACGAAGGTTAGGGTGGTGAAGACTGCCCCAAATCCCGTCGCTGTCCCTTCCCACGTCACTTGGTTGAGTACGCTACCTGCTGGCCCAGGGGTGCAGGTGATAGTGATGAACTTGAACGAAAATTCTCCTACCGGTTTGCGAGATGCCATACACGCTTGTCCTCCGTAGGTTGATGAGTTGAATTGGTTACGAGACAAGGTGCTCATATATTCCGTTGCCAGGCTTAAGGCGAGCAGCGTCGCAGACTTAGGCGGCAGAGGCGCCGATTCGGAACACCGGCACTTCGAAGTCAGCGCGGTATCCCCCGGCGGCGCCGGACGACTTCGCGCTGAGACACCATACGGTTCGGCTTTTTGGATCTGAATCGTCAGTCGGGCAGCAATCCGGTGCAATCGGGAACGCGACCGGAATCGATCCCGTCGAATCGCTCATCGAAGTCTGCTCAGCGCGCCACAAAATCCGGTCCCAGGTCGTGAGATTGTGCCAACTCCCGCGCGTCGTGCGGTTGATGCAAGCGAGTTCGAGCGCGACCTGTTGTCCGGCCGCCAGCGGCTTGTCGACATGAATCGATCCGGCCAGCGAACCGCCGATTCGGCCCGGCACGGAAACCATCGCGAACCGCGACTCACCGTATTGGCGGATTCGCCGCCGGATTCGCATCGCCCACGCCAGCATGACGACGCCGGCGAGCGGGAATATCAAAGAGGGTATCGCGAAGTAGTCGGCGCTTCGGATCGCGCGGTGCGGCACAATAAAAAGGATCGGAAACGTTGCGACGCACCACGCGATCGCGAAAATCGTCAGTCGATTCGCGTCGCGGCGGGCCGAAGTGCGGACCACGGCGCGGGCCCAGTCCTCGCGCCACATCCACGGCGCGCCCGGATTCGCCGCGCGCAATTGCTCGGAAGGATCGGCAGCGCGCGCGTGGAATCGGACCCACCATATCGCTCCGAAGCCAGCGCCCCCGCATGCCAGCGCGATCGACGCGGCTAGCGCTGCCGGCTCCCAATTCCCGTCGCGCGCACGAGTGACCGCGGCCATCACGGCGAGGCTCGCGGCGATGCACATCGGCGTGCCGAGAAATTTGACGAAGCCGAGGACGAACCGCTCCGGATTCGTTTTCACGTTTTCACTTTTTCAACGGGCTTTGGCGCGAACGCGCCTGCGATCCGATCCTCAGTTTTTCAGGGCAGCGAGGCGCTCGAAAAAATCCGGGAATGTCTTCGCGACGCATCCGGGATCTTTGATCTTCAGGCCGCCGAGCTTCAGACCGGTCACCGAAAAACTCATCGCGATTCGATGATCGTCGTAGGTCTCGATGACCGCCGGATGCATCGCGGACGGCGCAATCTCGAGTCCGTCATCGTTCTCGATGACTGCCGCACCCAGCCGCCTCAGTTCGGTCGCGAGCGCGCGGATGCGATCGCTTTCGTGATGCCGGATGAACGCGACGTTGCGGATTTTGGTCGGCGACGAAGCAAACGGGGCAATCGCGGCGAGCGTCGGCACCATGTCCGGCATCGAATTCATCGCGACGTCGACGCCGGTGAGCCGCCCGGTTCCTGCGACCTCGACGTGGTCGGGATGCCATGTGACGCGGGCGCCCATTTGCTCAAGCACACCAAGAAAACCGATGTCGCCTTGCACCGAGTTCGAGGTGAGCCCCTCGATTCGCACCTTACCGCCGGCGAGAGCCGCCGCCGCCGCAAAGTAGCTCGCGCTCGACGCGTCCGGCTCGACGATGAAACGCTGCGCGCGATACCACTGACCGCCGGGCACAACGATCATTTCGCCTTCGACCGAGCTGTGCGCTCCCCATGCCTCCATCAGTCGCAGCGTCATGTCAATGAAAGGCCGCGCGGCGTCGCCGATCACCCGGAGTTTGAGGCCGGCCTTCCAAATCGGCGCCGGCATCAACATCGCGGAGACAAATTGCGACGACACGCGCGCGTCGATCGCAGTTTCGCCGCCCTCGAAGCGTGCGCGCGACGCATCGACTATCACCGGCGGACAATGGTTGTTGCGCTCGCTGTAAACGCTCGCGCCCAAGCGCTGCATCGCGTCGAGCTGCGGACCGATCGGACGCTGACGCATCCGCTGATTTCCATCGATCCGAAAGCGTCCCTCGCCGAGCGTGACCATCGCGACGATAAATCGCATCACGGTGCCGGCGCCACCGACGAAGATCTCGCCGCCATGCGCCGGGATCGTCCCGCCGCGCCCGCTGACTGTAATTCGGCGCGCCGACTCGTCAATCTCGACGGTGAAGCCCATCACCCTCAGCGCGTCGCTCATGTAGCGCGTGTCGTCGCTGAGCAGAACTGAGTCGATGACCGAGCGTCCCTGCGCCAGCGCGGCCAGAACCATCGCGCGATTCGTGATGCTCTTGGAGCCGGGCAGCACAACGCGGGCGTCGAGCGGGCCGGTCAGGGGAGTGATTTCGATTTCGTCCACGGTTTTCCTGAGTATCTATTTCAGATTAACCGCGCGCGTTGACTGGTCACAAGCATGGGCGCCCACGCAGGCCCGCTTAACCGGATATTGCCTCGTACTGTACCTGACGCTACGACTAGAGTATCGAACGTTACTGGCAGTAGACTCAGGGGAGGTCGAACGCCATGAGAATCATCAAGCTGATTGTACCAGCCGTGCTGATTGCGGTGCTCGCACTATTCGCGCCGCACGCCGACGCGCAGACGATGGGCGAGTATGCGCCCGCGACGGCGGGAGTCGGAACTGCGGGCGGCTCGATGGGCACCAGCATTTCGCCTTCAATCGGTTCGGGCGACAGCGGCGGCGGTTCGAGCACTTGGGGAGCCAGCGGACTGGGCGCCAGCTTTGATGAGAGGACCGGAGCCGCGTCGGCGTCCGGCATGGGTGCGGATTTTGAATCGCGGGCGGGCTCGGCGACGAGCGGATCGACCGGGGAATCGCGCTGGCCAGGGTCCAGTTTTGACGCCGGCACGTCGGGCAGATTCGGCGGTTCATCCGGTAGATTTCCCGACCAGGAGCGATTCACCGAAAATAGCGAGTTCTCGTCGTCGTCGGATCGCTTTTCAGCCAGCTCGCTCAGCACCAATAGTACGGGGCTGGATACCAACTACAACGCGCTTAACAATTTCTGACGAAGCATCGCGCGGCGAATAAATCGCGGCGGGTTTGTCCAGCATCTAAAGGGTGATTACTGGATACAGTTCAAGACTAGGCGTAGGATTTATTGACTACGGGAGCTACGGGAGCTAATTCATAGAGCCTGTTCCCTGCGGGCGGCCGGTCAGCAATCGGCGCCCATCCGGGAGGGCGCGAACCGGGACTCGCGCGCGAGGAAGAAGGTGTTGTTCGAAGCGAAGTTGACGGCAAACCGAATAGTCAAAGTAACCGCAGCGTTTGCGCTTGCGATCGCGTTTGGCTTTGCGGTCCCGCCCAACGCGTCGTCGGAGACCAGACTCCCATTCCCGCGTCCCGCTTCGATCGAGCCCAACGTCGATTTCTGGGTCAATGCTTTTACCGCGTACTCGGAGCGCGACTTCGTGGTCGTCGATCGCGACAACGTGTGGCGTATCTACCGGGTGTTTCATCTTCCCGGTGACGGTCAGCCGACCCGCAGCGATATCGACTGGGCGAACAGCTACCTCAAAATAAAATATGGCGAAATTCTCAGTCGCCTCGCGACTGGGCGCGAACCTTCGGACTATGAAGAGCGTCAAGTCGCCGCGATGTTCAAGGGCGAGCCGCCGAGCGCCTACGCCGCGGCCGCGCAGAACTTGCGCGTGCAGGAAGGACTGCGCGAACAATTCCACGACGGGCTGCTGCGGAGCCGATACTACCGGCCCACGATGGAGCGGATTTTCCGGACCGCGGGGCTCCCGCCCGAGCTGGTGACGCTGGCGCATGTCGAGTCGGGCTTCTACGGCGCTTCACGATCGAGCGCGGGCGCGGTTGGGATCTGGCAGTTCACGCGTGACACCGGCAAGCATTACATGAAAATCACGCGTTATCACGACGATCGCCTCAACCCGGAGCGCGAGACGCTCGCCGCGGCCAAGCTGTTGCGATCGAACTACGAGACGCTCGGCGATTGGCCGCTGGCGATTACGGCGTACAACTACGGCACCGGCGGAGTGGCACGCGCGGCGGGAATTTACGGCGGCGACTACTCGCAAATGGTCCAGCACTACCAGGGACCGCACTTCGGCTTCGCGGTGAAAAATTATTACGCGGAATTCCTTGCCGCGTTGCAGGTGCATCGCTACGAGGGCAAGTATTTCCCGGGCATCGAGGACGAGCCGGCGATTCGGCCCGCGCCGATCAAGACCGACTTTGCGCCTAAGCGCTCCCGGAAGCGGCACGCGTCACATAATCACCAGGCGTCTTCGAAGACCCATCATTCGAAAAAGATGGTCGCGCAGAAGACCTGATCGCCGCGCCGGTCAGGCGTGTGAACTCGCCTCGGCCACCTTCGTGTGCGGGCTGATCGCGCGGTAACTTCCGCGCTCGCGCAGCCGCTTCAGATACGCATCGACTCGCGGGAACGCGTCGAGCTTCATCGCGTCGACCTCGAGCACCATCGCCAGCGCCATCAGCGGCACGTCGGCGAGCGAAAATTCTCCGCACGCGTAACCGCCCGCGCCGGCCTGGCCGAGCACGCGCTCGATAAACGGCAGATCGCGCGTTCGTAGCAGCTCGCGTCCTTGCTCCATCCCTGCCGCATTGCGCTTGGCCGGCTCGCTCCAGTAGGGCATCCAGATGGGTGGGAGGCTGCCGATCAGCATCGCCTCGTCGGCGAAGTTCTCGATCTCGCGCACGCGCATCCGGAGCTTCGGATCCGACGGCATCAGGCGCGGCGGCCCGTAACGCTCCTCGAGGTACTCGTCGATGACCGTCGAGTCGAAAATCACCAGCTCGCCGTCCTCTATGTAAGGCACCTTGCCGAGCGGATGCTTCGCGAGCATCTCGGGCGGCTTCTTCCAGAGATTTCCCGGTGGAAGATTTTCGATCCGATACGGGATGTTTTTTTCTTCGAGGACGACCTTGGTCTTGCACGCGTGGGTCGAGCGCAGCGTGCCCCACGGATAATCGCGTTCGGTGGTGTAGAGAACGATCACAGGGCGGCTCCTTCGGTGGTTATTCGGCTGCGAAAGATTTTAACATCGACAACGCGAACGGGGCCATCGCAAATGTTGCGGCGCGCGCATGGCCGCATCTGTTATCGTTTACGTGATGCGACGCAAGCACGCGCAATCCCCGCAGCTCGCGGTCCTGGCCAAAAGGTTGAGGGACAGGCTGGGCAACGATCGCCTGGCGCAGCAGGCGCTGGCCGCCGTCGAGGAGCGCGCGCCGGACGACCAGCTGGCGCTGGCGTTTTTACTCAAGCTCGCCGAAGATTCCGCCGCCGCGCTGAAAGGCGTGCTGCGCGATCGCGCCGCGGGCAGCGACCTGGTCTTTTGCCTCGGCTCATCGGAGCTGATCGCGACCGAACTGTCATTGGCCGGACCCGGGTGGGCGAAGATTTTTCTCGACGCGCGCGTCCAGACCATCGACGGGCTGGTCGCCGCGATGCGCCAGGAGCGCGCCAGGATCGACGCGCCGGACAGGCATGGCGCAGCCGCGGTGCTC
Organism: Candidatus Binatus sp.; assembly: GCF_036567905.1. Lineage (NCBI taxonomy): Bacteria > Candidatus Binatota > Binatia (SeqCode) > Binatales (SeqCode) > Binataceae (SeqCode) > Binatus (SeqCode) > Binatus sp. (SeqCode). Next base: position 139,480 of record NZ_DATCTO010000035.1, on the reverse strand, counting down.
GGGCGATTCATGCGCGCGACGATGGTCCAGGTGGCGATTGCCGATCTGCTCGACCGGCTGAGCGCCGGCGAAACGGCGCTGGCGATGTCGGAGCTGGCCGACCAATGCATTGGCACGGCGCTGGAACTTGCGACCGGCTTTCTGGGCGGACGCGCGGGCGAGATTGGGCGATTCTGCATCCTGGCGATGGGCAAGCTGGGCGCGCGCGAACTGAACCTCAGCTCGGACGTCGATTTGGTCTATCTTCATGCCTCGTCGGGTTCGCCGGATAGTTCCGAAGCGGCGTCGCGCCTGGGTGAATGGTTTACCGAAATTTTATCGGCGGGATGCTTTCGAATCGATCTGCGGCTTCGGCCGGGCGGCCGTTCCGCGCCGCTGGTGACGCCGATTGAAGGTGCGATCAACTATTACGAGAGCGTCGGACAGACGTGGGAACGGGCGGCACTGCTGCGCGCGCGGCCGGTCGCCGGCGCGCTCGAAATCGGGCACCAACTACGCGCGGAGCTGAATCACTTTGTGTTTCGCAGCTACCTGGATTTCGACACGCTGCGCCAGTTGCGCGCGATGAAGCGGCAGATCGAGGCGGAACTGAAAACGCCCGCGATGATCGAGCGCAACATCAAGCTCGGCCGCGGCGGAATCCGCGAGCTCGAATTCATCGTGCAAGCGCTCACCCTGATTTACGGTGGACGCGATCCCCGGCTTCGAACCGAGCAGACCGTCGGCGCGCTCGAGAAGCTCGATTCACTCGGCTATCTGCCGTCGAAACGCGCGCGCGAGCTTTCCGACGCGTACCTGTTCCTGCGCGACGTCGAGCACAAGCTGCAAATCGTCGCGGGCCTGCAAACCCACGTGTTGCCTGCCGATGATGACGGGATGCGCGCGCTTGCGGCGCGAATGGGTTTTGGCAAGGGGCCGGGAGCGCTCGAGAAATTCAGCGAGCAACTGAAATCTCATCGGGCCCTGGTTGCGACGCAATTCCGCGAGACGCTGGCCGGCGGCGAGGAAGAGTCAACGCGCTCGGTCTCCGGCGCGGCGGAATCGGCGTGGAGATCGGCGCTCGATCCGGATACCTCGACCCGCTACCTGCGCGAGCTTGGCTTTGCGCGCGCTGACGAAAGCGCGCGCCAGCTCGAGCTGCTGGCTCACGGACCCTCGCATGCCCCGACCAGTCCGCGCCGTCGCGAGTTGCTCGAGCGGCTTGGCCCGATGCTGATCGACGAGATCAGCAGGCTGCCCGATCCGGACCTGGCGCTGATGAATCTGGCCGAGTTCATCGGTGCGATCGGCGCGCGCACCTCGTTCCTGGCGTTGCTCGAACAGCATCCCGCGACCCGGCGCATCGTGCTGCGGCTGTTCGCTTCGAGCGCCTACCTCTCCACCATCTTCATCCGCCATCCCGACATGCTCGATACTCTGGTGCGCTCCGATCTCGCGGCGACGCGGCGCAGTCCGGCTGAACTGCGCGATGAGTTGGCGGGATTGATCGCGGCGAGTCCGGATTTCGAGAGCAAGCTCGACGCGCTCCGCGCATTTCGGCATCAGGAATTCCTGCGCATCGCGATCGCCGACCTGGCCGGGGATCTCGAACTGTTCGACGTCCAACGCGAACTCACGAGTCTGGCCGAAACGGTGCTGGACGAGGCGATGTCGCTCGCGCGGATTCAGACCGAGGCTCGCTTCCCGATTCCCGCCACGATGCGGCTGTGCGCGATTGCGATGGGCCGGCTCGGCGCCAGTGAAATGTCATACAACTCCGACCTCGACCTGATCTTTGTTTACGACGATCGCGCGGAAGTCGCCGCCGGCAGCCGGGAAATCGCGTCGCGAATCACGCAGAAGTTGATCGCAATCCTCGAATCGCGCACGCGCGAGGGCTACGCCTACAAGCTCGACCTGCGGCTGCGCCCGTCGGGTAACGCGGGCCCGCTGGTCACCTCGCTGGCCGGGTTTCGCGACTATCATCGACAAAGTTCAGCGGTCTGGGAGCGCCAGGCGCTGGTGCGCGCGCGGGTGATAACCGGCGACCGGGAACTGGGCCGCGAGGTCGAAGCGGCGCGCCAGGAATTCGTGTACGGCCGCGGACTGACGGCGGCCGAGGTCGGCGAAATAGCGGCGATGCGCCGGCGGATGGAGAAGGAGATCGGCGCCGAGAACAAGACGCGGCTGAACATCAAGCAGGGTCGCGGCGGCTTGGTGGACGTCGAGTTCCTTGCGCAAATGATGGCGTTGTCGCACGGCCATCGCAGCCCGGAGCTGCGCGTGCGCGACACGATGGGCTTGCTCGAGGCGCTCGACGGCCTCCACCTGCTGACGCCCGCCGACGCGGCCGTTCTCGAAGACGGCTACCGATTCTTGTCGCGCCTGGAAAATCGGCTCCGTATCGAGAGCGACCAGCCGGCCTGGGCCGTCCCGACCTCGGTGGTTGCTCTGCGCCCGCTGGCGCGCCGGATGGGATTCGAAGGGCGAAGCGGCGCGGCGCGAATGCTGGCCGAGCTGGCGCAGCGGCGCGACCGGATCCGTGCAATCTTCGAGCGATATTTTGCGGCCGAGCAGGCAAGGGGAGCTTGATGCGGGACTCTTTGCTGTCGTCACGTGAGCAATTCCGACTGGTCAATTGAGTGAAGAAAAGGCAATTCCTACCACTGGTTGTGGTCCACTTACTGGCATACCCCCATTGCTAGCTTTGTTCCGTAAAAATCAATATTCGGAAGCGGAGGTTGCCCGATGCGGAGTCATGGCGGCCGCGATTGTGATGACTGCTGTCCATAGCGGATCGGATAGCACGTCGTGGGCGGCGCGAGCAGGCTGAATAGTTCATTCCTGAACCGGGATCGTTACAGGGAGAGATAGGGTCGGATGAAGTTAACTCTCGGTCATGAAGATGTGTCGTGAGTGCCATTCGGTCCGTAAGCGAACGGAGAAGAATATGAACGTGGTAAAAACCGCAGCAATCGTGTTTGTGGTCGTAATAGGCGCAGCGCTGATCGTGGCAAGTGTAGGCGCGCAGTCGCCCTCCGCAGTGCCCACCACTAATGCTCGGGTAGGCTCCATTCCTGAAAAGCCACCTCAGTTCTGGACCGCCGATGGCGGGACTCAAGGCCAATGGACGGCGCTGCGGGAGCATTGCCGGACTGTGTTCAGCGATGTCGCGGCAATCCAAAAGATGAGCCCGGAGCAGATTAAAGCGGTGACGCCTGTTCCTTATTCGGAGTACGAAAACTGTCGCATGATCTCAGGCGCGTTCAGCGGGGCGGCTCAACCGTCCGCCGCCGGTGGCCCCGCGCCAGCGCCATCAGGAGCCGCGACACCGACCCCGATGAACACTCCGCTCCCCCCCGGAGCTTCCGGTTGGCCCTCAGTCCCTGGAACCGGATACGTCCGGTCCTCTTACGACAGGACAGTCGTTCGCGACCGAGCAGGCGATCGGCTTCTGACGCGCGCGCGGCGCTAATCGAAATCCAGCTTCACCCCCGCCAGCACGTTAATCGTCGGCGCGGGAAATCCGAACGCTTCCGAATAGTCGCGGTCCATCAGGTTCGACACGCGCGCGAAAACCTCCTCGTTGTTCACATGGCTGAGCGGGATTCCCATCGCGTACGACACGACCGCGCTGACAAGATTGTACGCGGCGTGATTCGCGATGGGTGGAACTCCGCTCACCGTGATGTCGTCGCGATCGCCGACGAAGATGTAATTGACGCTGGCCGTGATTCGATCGTTGGGGAGAAAATTCGCGCTCCGCACGTATTGCAGCAGCGCCGACGCGGTGTGCTTCGCCACCCGCAGCGGACGCGGCGGGGTCAAAAACGCCTTGGCGAAGTTGAGCGGCGCATCTTTATGCGTCTCGTCGAGCACGGTCACGTTGCCGCTCAGCGTCAGTCCCTTGACGATGGTGAGGCTCGGAACGACCTCGACGCCCTGCACGTCCACGCGCGCCGCGTTGCCCGCTTCCGCACCGAAAAGACACGACGGGCCGTACTTGCATGGCACGGTGACAATCAGGTTGTGCACGCGGCGCGAGAAGTAGGTCGCGGTCAGAGAGGCGCGCTCGCCGAAGTTGGTGGTGAATCCGCCGTCGTACTCGCTGGAAATCTCGGGCTGCAGATTGGGATTGCCGTAGTTCGGGTAGTACAGCTCGTTGAATGCGGGCGCGCGAAAACCTTCGCTGTAGCTGCCGCGCAAGGTGGTCGAGATTTTTGTAATCGGAATCGCGACCGACCACGCGGGGCTGACCTCCTTGCCGAACTGGCTGTTGCCATCGACGCGAAATCCGCCGGTGACGAGAAGGTGGCCGTCGAGGAAACTGCCCTCCTGCTCGAGGTATCCCGCGTATTCCTGGCGGCGCGCGTGGAATGTGGTCGTTCCCGCCCCGAACGGAGACACGGGCTCGCAAAAGGTGCAGGAGCTGCCCGAGCGGACCCATCGATCCTTGAAATCGAAGCCGGCCACCGTGCGAAAGCCTTCTGTCCAAGTGTAGATCGCCTCGGCGAGGCCGCCGCGAGTCTCGTCGGGAATCGAATCCGTCTCGAAATAGGGTGCTCCGAAAACCTTGCCTGCCGGAAATGGCGGCGCGTTCAGGCGCAGGTCCTGGCGCACGAAAAACGCGCTCGCGCGCACCATCAGGTTTTCGCCGAAGTGATGCTCGACCTCGCCCTTGAACAGCATGAACTCGTTGCGGTCGTGCGCCGTCGGATCGAGCGGCACGCCATCAAACACCAGAAAATTGGGCAGGCTCACGTTCGACGCGCTATAGCGCGCAAAGCCGCGGATCACGGTGTCGTCGCCGAGATGGTAATCGAGCCGAGACGAGAGCGAGAGGTTGTCCGAGTTGTCGTTGACCGGACGAAACCCCTCGGTCGAGAAGTACGACACCGCGCCCGAGTAATGGAGATTTCCGTCGGCGCCGCTGACGGTGGCGACCTGCTGGCTGGTCGCGCGATTGCCGCCCGCTGAAACCAGGCTCGCTGTCGGAGCGCCCTCGCCCTCCCGCGAGAGCACATTGACGACGCCGCCGATCGCCTGCGAGCCGTACAACGAACCGCCCGCGCCGCGCAAAACCTCGATGCGATCGAGATTGTCGGTCGTCAGGTTGGCCAGGTCGAAGCCGCCGGTCGCGCCCGAGTTGACTTCGACCCCGTCGACAAGGATCAGCGTCTGTGCCGAGGTCGCGCCGCGAATCGATACGTCGGTGACCGAGCCGGGCGAGCCGCTCTGGGTGACCTGCAGGCCGGGCACCTGGCGGAGCACGTCGCCGACCCGGTCGATTTTCTGCTCCTGGATTTGCGGGTCTTCGACGACCGTGATCGTGGTACCGATGTCGGCGATCGGCTGCTCGATCCTGGTTGCGGTGACGACCACCGGATTGAGCTTCTGCGCCTCCTGTTTCTTGGGCGGCGTCGCCGGCGGCGCGGCCTTCGGCTTTGCCGGCGCGGACTTGGTCTGAGTTTGCGCCGGCGACGGCGCCGACGCAGGCTCCTGGGCCCGCGCGATCGGCGCGAACAGCGATATCGCAACTATTGTCGACAGGATCCAACTAGAAAACTGCATGAACTCCCTCCGAGCTCAAAGGCTGCCGGCGCGCGGGGGAGCGGTCGGGCAACAAAAAAGAAAAACCCGACGCCTCGCGATTCGAGGGATCGGGCTTCAGGAAAACCGTGCCTGAGGCCACCCTCCCCGCGGAAGGCAGACAGTTAATGACCCGGCCGGTCTCCTGGCTTGGGGTTCGTCCTCGGGCCCGCCTTCCCGCCTAAGCGGTGGCATGATAGGCCGTCGTCCCCCCACACAGTTGCGGGGCAGCGCCGGATTTTAACCGGCTTCCCGAGCACCGGGTGCGACGCAGAACTTATGCGCGGCGCGGTTCGCAGTCAAGGCGAGTTCGCGCAGAGCGGAAATTTTCGTCACGCGCGACGCGATCGTGTACGCTTGGTGATTCGCATGGGCACGGTAACGCTAATCACCGGCGGCGCTCGAAGCGGCAAGAGTATGCAGGCGTTGAAGCTTGCGCTCCCATATCAACGCAGATTCTTCGTCGCGACCGGGCAGGCGCTCGATGAAGAAATGACGGCGCGAATCGAATTTCATCAAACGACGCGACCGCCGGACTTTCAGACCGTCGAAGAGCCGGTCCAGGTGGTCGCCGCGCTCGAGCGGCTCGGCGATCGCGCGGACCTGGTAGTGCTCGATTGCCTGACGCTATGGATATCCAACCTGATGCAGCGCCGCGAGATGGACGGGACCATTCTCGCGGAGGCGGACAAGCTGGCGGCGGCGCTGAAGGATGCGTCGTTCGCGAGCATCGTCGTGACCGATGAAGTTGGAGCGGGAATCGTGCCGACGGATCACGCGGCGTCGCGCCGTTTTCGCGATCTGCTGGGATGGACCAATCAGAAAGTCGCGGCCGTCGCGGAGCAGGCGCTGCTGATGGTCGCGGGATATCCGCTCAAACTGAAGTGAGCGTCACGATGCCATCGTGATGAGGACCGCAATCTCGACCAGCTCGCCGCACGCGCCGATCAAGTCACCCGTCACTCCTCCCAGCCATCGCCGGTAGAACCAGCGCATCTTGAACACGATTACTATTGCGACCGCGGTGACAAGAGCGACCGCGCGCAACGCACCCAGCATCGGCACAACGGCGAGTGTGAAAATCGCGACGAAGACAGCGCGGGAGCCCAGGCTTTTGCTTTGGTTGCCGAGCAGCGTCGATCCTGAGCCGCAGGAGCGCAGATAGACCAATCCCGAGGCGACCAGGAGCATCGCCCAACGCGCGAGCATCGGCGCCAGCAGCAGAGCGGCGTATCGGCGCTGACCCGCCAGAGTCGAGAGCGCGAGGATTTTGAGCGTCAAATCGAAGAAAATTGCGCTCGCGCCGAAAGTCCCGACGCGGCTGTCGCGGAGAATCTCGAGCGCGCGCTCGCGATCGCGTCCCGCGCCGAGCGCGTCGGCCGTGTCCGCCAATCCGTCGAGATGAATCGCGCCGGTGACGACGGTGAGAGAGACGATGATGAGAACCGAGCGAATCACCTGCGCAAAGACGTGAGCGAGCAGCCAATCCTCGGCGGTGAGCGCGGCGCCGAGAACGAAACCGACAATCGGGAACCATGCGAACGATGCCGCGACGGCGTCCTTGGATGCGCGACGGCGATCGATCACCGGCACAATGGTAAGGAAGCTGATTGCGAGCCGCAGTTCCGTAAAGAAGCCGCTCGCGAGCATGGCGTCGCCGGCCGGCGCGCTCGCGTCGTCGCTCATCGCACTTTGCCGGAGACGCCCGCGCCCGCGAACGTCGCCATGTTGTGGAACAAGTCGAGCGCGGATTCGATCACGTTCATCGCGAGTGCGGCGCCGGTGCCTTCGCCCAATCTGAGGTCGAGATCGAGAATGGGACGGAGCTTGAAGTGCTCGAGCGCGAGCGCATGGCCGCCCTCGGAGGAGCGATGGCTGAAAAAGAGATGATCGAACAATCCCGGATGAATCTTCTCCGCGACCGCGGCGGCCGCCGTCGCGATGAAACCGTCAACCACGATCGGGACATTGAGTGCGGCGCCGCCGATGCACACCCCGGCCATCGCAGCGATCTCGAAACCGCCGAGCGCAGCCAGCATCGACTGGCCCGACGCCGTCGCCGCGCGATGCAGCTCGAGCGCGCGCACGACCACTTCGATCTTGCGGCGCACGCCGGCGTCATCGAGTCCGGTGCCTCGCCCCACCATCGAGTCCGGCGGGATCGCGGTTAGCGCCGAAAGGATCGCGGCGGCTGGCGTACTGTTCGCGATTCCCATCTCGCCGATGCCGATCAACGTCGCTCCGCTATCGGCGAGCCCGCGGGCGATGTCGATTCCCACTTCGAGCGCACGCGTCGTATCCTCCGGCGTCATCGCCGGGCCGTCGAGGAAGTTGCGAGTGCCGGCGCCGACGCGCCGATAAGTCACGCCCTTAAGCGGCTCGGTGCTGGTATCGATCTTGACGCCGACATCGACGACTTTGAGCGGGTAACCGAAGCGGCGCGCGAGCACGCTGATTGCGGCGCCGCCGGCGGCGATGTTGCGGAGCATCTCGGCCGTGACGGCCTGCGGGAATGCGCTGACGCCCTCGTCCGCGACGCCGTGATCGGCGACGAAGACGGCAATCGCACCGCGTCCGGACTTTACCGATTCGTCGTGGCGGATTGCGGCGTAGCGGCGCACGAGTTCTTCGAGATGGCCAAGACTGCGGGGCGGCTTGGTCAGGGAGTTCAGACGCGCGTCGGCGGCCCACGCCGCTTCGTTGTCGAGCGGGAGGATCGAGGCGATAGTTTGGTCGAGCAAAGACATGGCCGCGTGATCGCATCACGCCCCGCTCCAGCCCGCAAGCAGTGCTGTGGCTGCGAATTCAGTCGCGCGAGGGCGGTCGGTCAGGTGAATCTTCGGGAAAGATCGCGAGCCAGATGGAATGGTCGTCGATCTTCCTGAGCAGCGAATCGGCGGCGGTCGAGCTTCGCTCGCTCGCGTCGCTCCACGAATCGAAGTGAATCAGGGAGCGCGGCGGCAATCGATCGGCCCATTGTGCGCTGGCGAGTACGGGGCGGTCGGGAAACGCGCGGACGTAGCCGAGGCATAGATAGGCGATGGGAATGACGTCATCCGGGATGCCGAAAATTTCGGCGAGCGCGTCGTTGCGCATGATGCTGACCCATCCCATCCCCAGGCCCTCGGCGCGCGCCGTGAGCCAAAGATTTTCGACCGCCAGACACGCCGAGTAAATCTCGACATCGCGGATGCTGGTCTTGCCGAGCACGGCGGGACCGAAGCGATTGGGCTTGCAGGTGACGATCAGGTTGAGCGGAGCTTCGAGGATGCCTTCGAGCTTGAGCGAGAGATATTTTTCGCGGCGCTCGCCGCTGAACTGAGCCGCGTTTTTTTGGCGCTCGTTTTCAAAAATATCCTTCACCCGGCGGCGCCGCTCGAGGCTGCGCACGACGATGAAGTCCCACGGCTGCGTGAAGCCGACGCTGGCGGCATGATGGGCCGCGGTCAGCACGCGCGCCAGGACATCGTCGGGAATAGGATCGGAAATGAACTCCCGGATGTCGCGGCGGCGGAAGATCGCCTCGTAGAGGCCGCGCTTGAGCGCGTCGGTGAAGGCGTGGCGATTGGGCGCATCGGCCGGCATGAGGAAGAATATCTATCACGGGCGGACGCGTCTGTGACACGTCCGCCCGCGGGATGAATCGCAGTCAGGCTGCGGCGGCTTTCCTGGCCGCTTCCAGCGCAGCTTCGAAGTTGGGCTGCTCGGCGACTTCCTTGACGTATTCGACGTAGGTGACCTTGTCGTTCTTATCCACCACGAAAACGCAGCGCGCGAGCAGATGCAGCTCCTTGATCAACGTGCCGTAGCCGGTGCCGAAACTCGCGCTGCGCCAGTCGCTGAGCGTGGTGATCTTGTCCACGCCGGCCGCGCCGCACCATCGCGCCTGCGCAAACGGCAGATCCATCGAGATGGTGAGAATCTGGACGTCGCCGGGCAGCTTGCTCGCTTCCACGTTGAAGCGGCGCGTCTCGGCGTCGCAGACTGGAGTGTCGAGCGAGGGGACGCTGGAGATGATTTTGACCTTGCCCTTGAACTGGTCGAGCGTCGCGGGCTGCATCCCCTTGCCGACGACGTTGAAGTTGGGTGCCTTTTGTCCGACCTTGATTTCGGGGCCGACCAGGGTCATCGGGTTTCCCCGCATCGTAACGGCGCCTTTGCGTTCTTCCGCCATAAGCGAATTCTCCTTGATGATGAATCAAAAATGGAATCGTGAACTTAGAGACTTTAGCCGCGGCGCCCGCCGGGGTAAAGCAGCGGGCAGGGGCCCCGGTCCCTGCACCTGTGTAAGGAGAAACCTCCAACTCCTCGCCATTTGAGGCGCCGGAAAAATCGAAGTTTGTTAGAGGGCTTTGATTGCGATTCCGATCAAGCTGCCCAGCACGAGGATGGCGTTGATCACGGCGGTGGCGATTGCGCCAGGCGCGCGCTTGGCCGGCGCGCTCAAGTAGCCCAAGGCGTAGATGATCCGCGCGATCACGAACAACAATCCGAGTGCGACGCCGAAGTGATAGTTCACCGACAGCGAGAAAATCCACAATGCCGGGATGAAGACGATCAGACTCTCGAGCGTGTTCATATGCACACGGAAGTGCCGCTCGAAGTCGGGATTGCCGGTGGTGGCGGGCGCCTCGACGCCATATTTATGTCGCGCTTGTCCAACCATCAGGCCGAGTATCGAGTATTCGAGCAACGCCAGCAGCGTCACTATCTCGAGTCCCTGATTTCCGTACATATGCATCATACCTCCGCGTATGGTTGTCGCGCTGCCGGCCGCTCGGATGAAAAGAAGCTACTCGCGCGGGCGGCGAAGCGCGAGAGCGGAAACGCTCGTGGGAATGGCCCCGGAGATTTCGGAGCCGGGGGTCCTCGGCTCATTTTCTTTCCGCCACGGGTGCAGGGGTTGGGCCGTGCTCCGGAGTGAAAAACCGGGCGTGGACTTGGCACAAGTAGCGCGTTTGGCGTATAAGGAAATCTGAATCGTGGTCAATATGAAATAAGGCAATCTGGACCAACTCTCGATAAGCGCCTTGGTTAGTTGCTGGAGGAAGGGAAAATGGACGGACAGAAAAACGCGCCTCACACCGACCTCGATTTGTTGAATCGGTTGAAACCCTTGTCGTTTCTCTCGCCCGACGCATTGCAAGAGCTTGCGAGCGGCCTCAATTCAGCAAACTTCAGAAGGCGCGAGGTTATCCTTTCTGAAGAGGCGCTCGCGGCAGGTGTCAATATTCTGTTAAGGGGCGTGGCGAAGATCACTTGCCTGAGCCAGGCTGGCCAGCGTGTAACCATAGCTTTACTTGCGCCCGGTCCAATCCCCCAGTTTGTTTCTCTCCCAGCCAACCGGCGGGACTTTCGCTGCGAGGCTCATGGCGAATGCAGAGTCGGCAGTCTGAGCTGGGACCAATTCGACGTCATTACCAGGACGGTGCCCCAATCTGCCTTAAGAAAATTTTACGATGACAATCTGATGCCATGGTATCGGTTCTTCGCAGGGGGCCTCGACCTTCGCGAGCGTCTCCTGGTTACGCTTCTTCAATTATGTTCGGACTTCGGAGTCACAGAGTCACGCGGCACCCTTTTGCGAGTCTCCATCAGCCAAAAGGACCTGGCCGGTCTGGTGGGCGCGTCGCGACCCAGAGTCACCGAACATTTGGCCGAGTTCGTGCGTGAGCATCTGCTTATCCGTCAAGGTCGGCAAATGATTGTGCGCTTGGACAAGATCGAGAGTTCAACCGGCATTCCAGCGGCTAAAGCGAATTACTCGTACGCAAAGGCTGGCGCACAACCACATTTATCGAAGCAGGGCCAACCCTATAGTCCAGGTTTGTTCGCAGCGATGGCTTCCGGATATCGCACGGCTACTATGGCGCAGGTTAAATGAGCCTGCTGAACATCGTGCCAATCATCGAGGAGTACAGTCTAATGAGCGGAACGAGCGACAAGATCAAAGGCCGTGTGAAAGAAGCAGTTGGTGTTTTGACGGATGACAAGCGTCTGAAGAAGGAAGGGAAGCTTGACCAAGCCACCGGCAAGATTAAGAAGACCGTGGAGCGCGTGGTCGACAAGGCAAAGAATGCTGTGAAATAGGTTCGCGAAAAAATCGCGCATTCTCCCGGCTAGTACGGTAACTAGAACAGATTCCATGCCGGAGTGGCCATCATGAAGAGGATAGTGAAGTACAATCCAACTTCATGACCATCGCGGTCATCACAACCCAAATAGGTACCTCGGGTGTCGGATGCAAGGTCGAAATCCATAATGTTGAAGCTCGATCGGGTAGAGCTATGGCTATGCGAACTTGAAGCCAACCGCCGGCCCATTTGTCGGCGCAGGTCAGACCCGCACCGATCAATCGGAGGCGGCAGCGCCGATCGGCGTGTGCCGAGCCCGCGCAGGAATGGTCGAGGGAAATAGCCGTCAAACAGCCGGAGGAGGACAAGCAAATGTCGCGCTCAAGAATAAAGCAGACAAAAGCGATTGCATGGTTCGGCGCGGTCCTGTTTGCACTTGCGATCGCTACAAGCGCCGCGGCGCAGGTCACGGTCCAGTTTGGGGGGCCGCAGGTGCCCGGCTTCTCGAACTACTATCCCTGGTTCAACGATGTCCCGCAGTATCAACCAGACCAAAGCTTTCGTTGGTTTCTGGCAAATCATCCGAACGTCGCGCGAGAACTCGCGCGGAATCCGGGGCTGCTCTACAATGCCAATTGGCGCAGGCAGCATCCCCAGTTGGAGCAGTACCTGGCGAACCATCCTTACGTATGGCAGGCCCTTAACAATGAATACTGGTCAACGGGACCGGCCGAAACACAATGGGGCGACTATGACGACCAGCACCAATGGCGCGATGCCTACTGGTGGCATCAGAACAATCCCGACTGGTTCTATAACAATCACCCCGATTGGATCTCGCTCAACTCACGCTGGCCCGATCGTGATGGCGCCTACGACCAGCAGCACGTATGGCGCTATAAACAATGGTGGTACAACAAGGATCCAAATTGGGTGAAGACTAATCATCCCGATTGGCTCAGGCAACGCCAGAATTGGACCAACCAAGCGACGCAGCAGCAGAACCAGCAACGTGAGGCAGCGCGCGAGCAACAGCAGCGGAACCTTCAGCAGCAACAGGCGGCACACGAACGAGATCAGCAGAACCAACAGCAGGACCAGCAACGTCAGGCCGCGCGCGAGCAACAGCAGCGGAACCTTCAGCAGCAACAGGCGGCGCACGAACGAGATCAGCAGAACCAACAGCAGGACCAGCAACGTCAGGCCGCGCGTGAGCAACAGCAGCGGAACCTTCAGCAGCAACAGGCGGCACACGAACCAGATCAGCAGAACCAACAGCAGAACCAGCAACGTCAGGCCGCGCGTGAGCAACAGCAGCGGAACCCTAAGCAGCAACAGGCGGCGCAACCGCAAGACCAGCGCAATCAGCAACAGCAAGCGGTACGCGAGCAGAAACAGAAACCGGAGCAGGCGACCACCCGTCAAGAGCATCAGCAGCAGCCGCAGGGTCAGCAACAGGGCAAGCAGCACGGGAACGGCACTGACAAACCGTAGTCGTTGTTAAATGGAGCAATGCTGGGAAGTCCGCCGAGCCGAGGGACCCCGGATCTTCCTTCCCCTTTACCCCTTCTAACAGGCGAGTATCCGGAAGTTGACGGATAGCCGTGTCTCCGGTACTCTCGGATAGGTCGGGTCAATGCGAAGAAAGACCCGATACTACGCAACAAGGGTGGGCGCTCTTTTGATGATCGTGGCCGATACGCTCAGGCGCGCTTTTCAGAGACACGACGCTTTCGACTACACGATGTTGATAGTCGAAGTGCTGGTTTTGGCCTTAATCGGCGGCGAAATCGCGTACCACATCGTACGAAGCTTCAAAATACGGCGGAGAAAGAAGCGACTGCTTGATGACCTACGGAAAGGCCAGTTATTGCTCGCTAAAGCGCCGCGCTCACCGATAGGTCGAGAACATCCGAGCCGAGAAGAGATGGATGCATGGATTCAACTCGTACACGTTTGGACAATCGACACGGAACGGCGGCTTCGTAGCTATTCCACAGAAGCGCTTGCCGCGTTCATTCATGATCCGGGGGCGATTCTGACGCCGGTCGCGTTGAATGACCTTCATAGCTACCAGCACGGAACCTACATTTCCCTGCAACGCTATCTAAACAACCTGCGCGACATAATCGAAAAGTCGGATGTCTATCTTTAGGGAAAGCGCAACTCCAATTGCTCCGGTTCGCTGGCGACGTTCTCAGATAGCTGAGACGGTCGCCAGTTCCCACGTCTCAGCACCCTGCTATCGCCTTCCCAAAGATGTCTGGTTCGTGGCGATTGTTGAACCGGAAACTGAACTCCGCCAGATACAGCGGCAGGTATTTCTTGCTGACGTTGTGGTACGTGCCGACCACGCCGCGTTTGAGCAGCGACCAGAACGATTCCATGTTGTTCGTGTGGACTTCGCCGCGCACGTATTCACCCTTACTGTGCTTTACGACTTCATGCGGCATCGCCCACTTAAGCAGCCGGTAGCCGGAGTGTTCATCGGTCGCGACCAGATCAACTTTGTCGCTGACAGTCTTGCGGACGAATCGTGTCAGCGTTTCAGTATCGGTGTTCTCGATCATCTTGCAGACCACGTTTCCCTTGCGCGAGATCGCGCCGATGACCGGAATTTTGCCATAGGTCCCGCTTCCGCCGACTTTCTTATTCCAGTGGCGATTTCCTTCTTTGCCGCCGATATATGTTTCGTCGATTTCGACGATGCCCATGAGCTGACGGAACTCCGGATCGTTCATCGCGGCGCGCAAACGATGGCACATGTAGAAGGCCGTGCTGTACGAACCGGAACCGATCATCCGCTGGATTTGAAGCGCGCTGATTCCCTTTTTGCTGGTCAGCATCAAGTAGAGAACGTGAAACCATACGCGCAGAGGGTATTTCGTGTTCTCGAAGATCGTCTTGACCGTCAGGGAAAATCGGTAGGCGTTACCCTTGCGGCATTCAGGATTGGAGCATTCCCAGTGCCACGGCTTCGCAATCGAATAGACGTGATCCTGTTTGCCGCAACGCGGGCAAACCGCGCCGTTCGGCCAGCGCCGCTGAGCGAGATACGTGCGACAAGAATCCTCATCGGGAAACATCCGCTCAAACTGGCCGATGGTCATTTGCGGCGTGAACTTTGGGTTGTGCTTGTCGCGTTTCGTGTTCATAAAAACACGATAGCGCAATCCTACTTATCCGTCAAGTACCGCATACTCGCCTTCTAACAGGGGCCGGGGCCTCGTAACCTTTCGCAGGCGCGACGGTTTATACTGTCAGCACCCGCATCCAGAGGAACTGGCACGCTTATGGCATCGAAACTCTGGCGCACACCAACCGTCGTTCCCGCCCTTGCGTACGAAGATGTACCCGCGGCCGTCGAATTCCTTACTCGCACATTCGGCTTTCGCGAGCGAGCCGGCGCGCGTCTAACCGGCGATGGGTTCGTGCTGGCCTGGATGGAAGTTGGCGACGGCCTCATCTCGCTCGGCACGGCCGGCGGACACGGCCGCCAGAGCCCGCGGATAGCAGGCACGCTAACTCAGTCGGTGAAGGTGTACGTTGACGGCATCGATCGCCACTTCGCGCGGGCCAAGGCGGCCGGCGCCTTCATCATCTCCGAGCCCGACGACAAATTCTGGGGCGGGCGCATTTACGAGGCACGGGACATCGAGGGCCACTACTGGGAATTTTCCGAGCGCGATCGCGAGCTCGATTCCTCCGCATGGAAACTCCCGCCGGGCATCAAGATGGGCGCGTAACGCTCGCCCGCGTCCCCCTCACATTGCGAGGCCGCCGTCCACCTGGATCACTGCGCCGGTGATATATGACGCCGCATCCGACAGCAGAAATGCGGCCATCGGCGCCACGTCCTCGACCTTGCCGAAGCGGCCGAGCGGAATCATCGCGAGCGCCTGCGTGCGATTCTCCTCGGGCATGGCAGCCGTCATGTCGGTCTCGATAAATCCGAGCGCGAGCGCGTTGACGCGAACGCCGAGCCGCCCTACTTCTTTCGCGACCGATTTTGTAAGCCCGATCAATCCGGCCTTCGCCGCCGAATAGTTCGCCTGACCCGGGATCCCGACAATCCCGCTGACCGAGGTGATGTTCAGGATCGATCCGCGCTTCGCTTTCATCATCATGAACGCCGCCGCGCGCGCGAAATTAAACGCGCCGGTCAAATTGACCCGGATGACCTCGCTCCAATCCTCTTCCGACATCATCACGAATACTTTGTCGCGCGTCATGCCCGCGTTGTTGACCAGCCCGTCGATTTGCCCGAATTCCTTCTTGGTCGCGTTGACCATCTCGCGCACGTTCTTCAGGTCGCCGGCATCGACCTTGTGCGCGAGCGCGTTGCCGCCAAGTTTCTCGATTTCGGCCTTCAGCTCGGCCGCATTCTGATCGCTCCTGACGTAGTTGAACGATACGTTGGCGCCGCGCCGCGCGACTTCCAGCGCGATCGCCCGGCCGATTCCGCGCGTCGCGCCGGTGACGATGATTCCGCGCCCCTCGAGATCTTTCAGCTTGAGATCCTGCACAGCTTTCTCCACCCGAACGAAGCTCAGGCCGTGTCCGCCGCGGCCATCGCGCGCTCCAGCGCCGGCCGGTACTGAGCGATGTACGACAGATAATTGTATCCGAAGATGCGCTCAAGCTCGGCGTCGTACTTCGGCGCCTCGGCGCCAAGATCCTTCGCGAGCCACGTCAGCACCATCCACTCCTCGGAGCGCGGCGCCTTGCGCAGCGCGTCGCGCCGGAGCATCACCTGGGTCGGCTTGACGGCCGCAAGATGCGCGAGCAGCGCGATCATTTCGCTCTTATTGTTCGTCATCTCGTCGCGCGCAAACAGATTTACCGAGTAGATCAACATCGTGCTGATACACGCCGACACCCGCTCGGGCGTCGCGCGATCGCAATACATCTTAAGCGGCCCCTTCGACGAAAGCGCGTAGGCAAGGAAGTCGGCGTTGGCGTAGAGAATGGTCGAGATGAACTGAATCGCGCGCGGCGATCCCGCTTCGGCCAATCGTGCGCGCATCGCGTCGAGTCCCGGCTTCGCCAGCCGCCGCATGAAGCGCCGGCGCGCCGGAGACAGCCAGTAGAGCAATCCCGCGAGCATCGGGGGTTGGGTTTAACACAGCGCCCGCTGGAATAAAAAAGGCCGCCCCAATCGGAGCGGCCTGGTAAATCAACCAGTCGTTAGTCTTACGCGCTGAAGGACGACCCGCATCCGCAAGTGCGGCTCGCGCGCGGATTGTCAAAGCGGAATCCCGCGCCGTGCAGTCCTTCGACGTAATCGAGCGTCGTGCCCGCGATATACGGCAGCGAAACCTCGTCCACGTACACCAGCACGCCGCCGAAATCCGTCACCCGATCGCCTTCTTTCAACGTGTCGAACTTCAGTGAATACTGAAACCCGGAGCATCCGCCGCCGACCACGCCGATTCGCATTCCATAGCCCGCGCCAAGACCTTCCTTCGCGTACATCTTGCGGACCATCTCGTTCGCGGTGGGCGTGAGCTTCACGTCTGGCAGCGACGCGGTATCGATTCGCTCGGCCGGCGCCGGTTCAGTGTGCCCGTGATGCTCGATATGAAGTCCTTCGGCCATTTCTGCTACAAACCTCCGGCGAGGAGCGCTTACCCGTCGATCATGCGCCTCGCCAACAAACTAATCGTAGCGCAATAGTGGAGTCAATGCATCCACCATTACCAGAGCGAAAAGCCCAGCGAAATGCTAGCGTTTTGGCATCGTCATGGATGTTTCGCGTGAAACGCTGACCCGCGCCGCCAACGAACTTGGATTCGTTTTGGTTGGATTTGCGCCGCTGCGTCAACTCAGGGAGCGCGAAAACTTTTATCGCCAATGGCTCGACGACGGCGGTCACGCGACGATGGCTTACCTGGCGCGAGAGCCCGAGCGCAGGTTCGATCCTCGGCGCCTCGATGCGCGCTACAGGTCCGTCGTGAGCATCGGCTATCCGTACGCGGCGCGCGCGATTCCCAAGGTCGATTGGCGCGGCGAGCTGCGCGGCAGAATCGCGGCATACGCGCTTGGCCGCGACTATCACGACGTTGTGGGCCGGCGAGCGCGCGCGGTAGCCGAAGTGATTTCGCAAATTCGTCCCGGCTCGATCGCGCGCGCGTATGTGGACACCGGTCCGGTGTTCGAGCGCGAATGGGCGGTGGATGCGCGGCTGGGATGGTTCGGCAAGAACACGATGATCCTGAATCGCGGCCATGGTTCGTATTTTTTTCTCGCCGAGATTTTCACCGACGCGGAATTCGAGGCGACGATGGAGCCTTACCGCGAACATTGCGGGACATGCCGGCGATGCCTGGACTTGTGTCCGACCGGGGCGCTTGCCGACGGTTACGTGATGCGCTCGGATTTGTGCATCTCGTATCAGACGATAGAAAACCGCGGCGCGATTGCGCGCGAGTTGCGGCCCAAGCTCGGCAACTGGATCTTCGGCTGCGACATTTGCAACGACGTTTGTCCATGGAACGATCTGGCGGCTGACGACGGCTCGACCGATCTTGTCCCGCGTTTGCCCGAGCTGTTGGCGCTCAACGACGAGGAGTTCGGGCGCCGCTTTACCAAGAGCGCGGTGAAGCGCGCCAAGCGGCGCGGGTTGCTGCGCAACGTCGCGGTCGCGCTCGGCAACACGCGAAATCCCGACGCGGTGACGCCACTGGCGCGCTCGCTGGAGACCGAGCCCGAGCCATTGATCCGCTCGCACGCCGCATGGGCGCTGGGACAGATTGGAGCGAGTGCTGCGCGCCGCGCACTCGAGCGCGCGCTTGGCGACTGCGACGCGGCGGTGCGCGAAGAGGCGGCGGCGGCGCTCGAGACAAACTGAACAAACCGATGGCGGGCGCTTGTCAAAGCATTTGCGCAAGGCGAGACTGTTACGAACGGTGCCCGCCCGATGAACGATGCACGGCGAGAATTTGCGATGCTTGCGGCGAAAGAGCCGGTGCCACTGGCGCGCGGCGCGCTGCTGATCGCGAAAGAAGAATATCCCGAGCTTGACATCGAAGAATACCTGGACAAGCTGGCGACGCTGGCGCGTGAAGCCGAACCAATCGTCCGCGCGGGCGAGGACACGGTGGAACGGGTCCAGTTGCTCTCGCATTTTCTATTCGAGCTGAAGGGCTTCGAGGGCAACGCCGAGAACTACAACGATCCGCGCAACTCATTTCTGAACGACGTGATCAATCGGCGCCTGGGAATTCCGATCACGCTTTCGGTGGTGTATCTGGAAGTGGGCCGCCGGCTCGGTCTCAACCTCTACGGGGTCTCGTTCCCGACGCATTTCCTGGTCAAGGCGGTGGACGAGCGCGGCGAACTGCTCATCGATCCATTCGTCGGCGGAAAGATTCTGGCGCTCGACGAGATTCGCGCGCGCCTGACGCAAATTTACGGACAGCCGGTGGAATTGAATCCCGCGATGCTGAAGCAGCGCGGCGCGCGCCATATCCTGGCGCGGATGCTTCGCAACCTGAAGATCATTTACCTGGGGGCGTCGGAGTGGACGCGCGCGCTGGCGGCGCTGGATCGGATTATCATGCTGGAACCGCGCGCGCTCGACGAGCTGGTGGAACGCGGCGGCCTGTTCGAGCGGCTGGAATGCTTCAAGCCGGCGCTCGAAGACTTCCAGAGTCTTCTTTCGCAGGCGCCCGAGCATCCCGCGGCCGAGGCGGCGCGCGAAGCGGTGCTGCGCCTGATTCGCCAGGTTGCGCTGATAAACTGAAGTTGCGCTGATAAACTTACGCCGCGCCGATCGAGCGACAACCAACGCGCGACACCCCAGATGGCTGAATTTCCAAAAGCCCGCGATTTCTTCGAGTCGAGCCGCGCCGCCGTCGGCGACCATGAGTTGCGGCGCAAGCTCGAAAACGCCAGCGCGCGGCATCTCGATCACTTCGCCGAAGTGAAGGCGGAGTTCCCGGCGTACGACGACGAGCGCGACGCGGCGCATCGAATCAAGACCGACGCGATTGCGCATCTCGACGAATTGCTAATCGAACTGACGTCGAAGCTCGAAGCGCGCGGATGCAAGGTGTTCTTCGCCCAGGATGCGGCGGATGCGCGCGACTATATAGTCGAACTGGCGAAGCGGCGCGGCGCGAAGACCGTCGTCAAGGGCAAGTCGATGACGACGGAGGAGATCGAGCTCAATGGCGCGCTCGAACGCGCGGGAATCGACGCGGTCGAGACCGACCTTGGCGAGTACATCGTGCAGCTTCGCGGCGAGCGCCCGTCGCACATCATCACGCCCGCGATTCATCTGTCCAAGGAGGACATCGGGCAGCTTTTCACCGACAAGTTCGGCATCGAGTACACGGCGGAGCCTGAAAAACTCACGGCCGAAGCGCGCTCGCGATTGCGCGCGATTTTTCTGAACGCGGATTTCGGAGTTACCGGCGTCAATTTTGCGATCGCGGAAACCGGCACGCTCGTCATCGTCGAGAACGAAGGCAACGGGCGGCTGTCGAGCACGATGCCGGAGACGTTCGTCGCCGTGATGGGGATCGAGAAGGTCATCGCGCGGCTCGAAGACCTGAGCCACTTCCTGGAGATCCTCGCGCGCACCGCGACCGGGCAGAAGCTCACGACCTACACCAGTTTCATCACGGGGCCGCGGCGCGAGGGCGAACTCGACGGGCCGGGCGAGATGCACGTGGTGATCCTGGACAACGGACGCAGCTCGATGATTGCGGATCCGGTTCTGCGCGAGGCGTTGAATTGCATCCGATGCGGTGCGTGCCTGAACGTATGCCCGATCTACAGGCGCATCGGCGGCCACGCGTATCGCTCGGTCTATCCGGGACCGATCGGATCGATCATCAGCCCCAATCTTTTCGGCAGCGCCGCGGGATACCTGCCGTTTGCGTCGACGCTGTGCGGCGCGTGCAAGGATATCTGTCCCGTAAAGATCGACATCCCGCGAATCCTGCTCCATTTGCGCTGGAAAGAAAGCACCGGCGAGCATCCAATCCGATGGCCGCGCGCGATAGAGCGGGCGCGCCGCGGCGCGCGGCGGTTTGCGAAGATGGCGCGGCATCCGCGGACCGTTCGAGCGCTTGGAAACTTCGCCGCGATGGTGCTGAAACCGTTCGCGCACAATGGTTATCTGCGCCGGATGCCGGGACCGTTCGGCAACTGGACGAAGTATCGCGACTTTCCGCGGCCGCGTCCGCATAAGCGCTCCGCGCCCGCGCCGGAGCGCCCGCCGAGCTGAACGTGGCCGAGATTCACAAAATAATCGCGAGCCTAAAGGACGCGCTCGGCGTTGGCGCGCGGAGCAACTCGCAGGCCGAGGCCGCGAGCGCACCGGTGCCCGTGGCGCAGTCGGCGCATCGCGCGGCGCTCGCATCGACGTTCGCGCGCGAGCTCGAAGCGGTCGGCGGCAAGTTCCTCGGAATACTCACTCCGGCCGAAGTGACTAATCGAATAGTCACTCTAGCCGGCGAGATCGGCGCGAAGACGGTTGCGCTTGGACAAGGCGTCGAGAGCGACATGGAGGAAATTGGCGAGGCGCTCGAACGCGCGGATTTCAGGATCGTTCGCACCATCCCGGTGGCGGACACCGAGCGCGCCGCGATGCGCGAGCGGGTGGCCAATGCCGACATGGGGATTGCGGAGGCGGACTTCGCGATCGCCTCGACCGGCACGCTGGCGGTAGTGTCAACCGGGGATCGGCCGAGTTCGCTGACGCTGCTGCCGCCGGCGAGCCTGGTGATCGTTCAGATCGATCGCGTGATGGCAAATCTGGCGGCGGTGCTCGCCGAGTTGGGCGCCGGCGGCGTCGCGGCGAATCGATTGACGCTGATCACGGGCCCGAGCCGAACCGCGGATATCGAGAAGCGAATCGTGCTCGGCGTGCATGGCCCCAAATCGATCCACGTGATCGTGGTGTGGCCCCGCGATGACTGAAGTCCAACTATTCTCGACCTGCCTCGCCGAGGAATTTTTTCCCGAAGTCAACGACGCGGCGGCGACGGTGCTCGAGCGGCTGCGGCTGAAGGTGACGCCGGTTCGCGGCGCGTTCTGTTGCGGCCAGGTCGCTTTCAATGAGGGTTTCCGCGACGAGGCGCTCGATCTTGCGCGCCGCTTTCTGAACTCGGTCGAGCCGGGCATTCCGATTGTCGTGCCTTCGGGCTCATGCACGAGCATGCTGAAGATCTTTTACGGCGACTTGCTCGCGGACGATCCCGCCCTGTCAGCCAAAGCAACGGCGATTCGGCCGTGGGTATTTGAGCTGTCGCAGTTCATCGTCAACGTGCTGAAGGTGAAGTACATCGGCGCGCGCTACGAGCGGGCGGTCGCGTATCATCCGTCGTGTCATCTGATGCGCGAGTTGGGCGTGCGCAATGAACCGATGACGCTGCTGAGTGCGGTGGCCGGAATCAGAATTTGCGAGCTGCGCGATCGAGAGGAGTGCTGCGGCTTCGGCGGGATGTTCTCGGTGAAGTTCCCGCATATCTCGGCCTCGATGCTCGAGGACAAGATGGCGCGCATCAAGGAGAGCGGCGCCGAGGTCGTGGTCGCCAACGATTGCGGATGCCTGATGCAGATCGGCGGGGGATTAAGCCGCGCGGGCGAGAAGATCGAAGTACGTCATCTGGCGGAAGTGCTGGCCGCGAGGTGAGGCAGGGGTGACCCCTGCACCCAGTGAAAAGTGAAAAGTGAAAAGTGAAGATGCGGGCTTCGCCCTGTTAGAAGGGTAAGGGGGAGCGGCAGAATTCCGAATTTCGAACCCGCGCTAGTGGCGTTCGTGGACGTATAGGCCCGGGGCGGGTTCGCCGGCCTTGTAGAGCTCGCTGCCGAGCGACTTCGGCGCGGGACGTTCGCCGCCGGAGCGCGCCCCAATCCACTTGATCCAGTGATCCCACCAGCTGCCCTTGTTCTCGGCCGCTCCTTTGAACCATTCGTCGGGATCCTCGGGAAGCCGCGCGCCGACGTAGTAGCGGGCTTTGAAGTTGCCGGGCGGATTAACCAGGCTCTGGATATGGCCGCTGGAGCCGAGCACGAATTCGATTCGTCCGCCGAACATCCGCGTCGTGCGATAGCATGCGCGCCACGCGCAGATATGGTCGGTCATCCCGGCAACCAGGTAGAGGTCATTCTTCACGGCGCCCAAATCGATCGGTGTGCCGAGAATCGTGACGGCGGCGCCACGGGTGAGCGGATTTCTGAGAAACAGATCGAGAAAGCCCGCGTGCAGTTTGGCCGGAAGATTGGTCGGGTCGGCGTTCCAATAGAGGATGTCGAACGGCGCGGGATCGTTGCCGAGCAGATAGTTATTGACCCAATAGTTCCAGACCAGATCGTTCGGCCGCATCCAGGCGAAGACCCGCGCCATGTCGCCGCCGTCGAGCACGCCCTTTTTTTCCGAGCGCTCGCGCGCCGCCTTGATCGCATCCTCGGTCGCGAACATCCCGGTCATCGAAGGCAGGCTCGTATCGAGCGTCGTCACCAGCAGCGTCGCCGCGTTGACGCGCTTGTCACCGCAAGCCGCGAGATGCCCGAGCATGAGCGAAGTCGTGATGCCGCCGGCGCATACGCCGAGCACGTTGCAATCGGGACTGCCGGTGATCTCGCATGCGGCCGCGATGGCGTCCTTGCATGCGGTCACGTATTCGTCGAGCCCCCAGTTGCGATCGCGCGGAGTCGGGTTGCGCCAGCTGATCGTGAACATCGCGAGCCCGTGCTTGACCGCGTACTCGATGAAGCTGCGGCCCGGCGCGAGATCCATGATGTAGAATTTGTTGATCTGCGGCGGGATGAAAAGCAGCGGGCGCTCATAGACGTTGCCGGTCGCGGGCGCATACTGGATCACCTCGCAGAGCGGGCTTCGGAACACGACGGCGCCGGGCGAGACGGCGAGATTTTTGCCGACTTGGAACGGCCGCTTGTCCACCTGCGAGGGCATCCCGCCGTTGTTCCACAGATCGCCGATGAAGTTGCGCAGTCCCCACACCAGGCTCATCCCCGCGGTGTCAAAGGCGCGCTTGAGCGCGGCGGGATTGAGCCACAACGCGTTGGTGGGCGCGAGCGCCTCGGTCATCAGCGTGACCGCGAACTCCTGCTGCCCGGCTTGCTTCCACTCGACGCCGTCATCCTGGTCGACGAGATCGTGCACCGCAGTGCGCCACGCGAGGTAGGTCTGCATCATGCGATGGTAGAGCGGATGCTGCGACCAGGCGGGATCGGCGAAACGCCTGTCGCCAGGCTCGGGCGCCACGGTAGAAACGCCCGCCGCGACCTGCCCCAACTCGAGCCATAGTTCGAGCGCGCGCGCGGCGACGGTGGCGGGCCGCGACGCGAGATGCGCCAGCAAGGCCGTCAAAGTTCCGACAACCTGCCTGGCGTCGAGGCCGACGAAGGGATTGGCGCCGAGGATCGCGTTGAGCGCGGGATGGTTTTCCTCGGGGGTCTGAATTTCAGGCTCCCGTTTGGCCGCACTGTCCATTTCGCCGCCTCCAACTTCCGGTCACGAAGAATTGATCACGAAAGTGCAGGACGCGATTCCACCACAAAGTCATCCGGAGACCAAACCGACAATGTGCCGGCCGATACGCGCAGGTCAGCCCAACAATTCGAGGCCGTGTTCGAACATTGTTGGCGCCGACAGCGCGGTCTCTTCCCATAACGGATCGTCGCGCTTGCCGCGCCGATGCAGCATCAGGTTGAAACAGGTAATCACCCCGAACCGGTAGCCCGCGAATGCGCGAAACCATCGCACTTGCGCCGCGGAGACCGGAAAGCCCGCGACTTCGGCGTATGCATCGACGATTTCGCCGGCGTTGAGAAGCGAGCCGCGGCCCGGGTCAACGCCGACCCAGCTCCCGGGGTCTGAAAAAAAGCAAATCCATCCGAGGTCGAGCAGCGTTGCGCCGACCAGCGAGATTTCCCAATCGATCAGCGCGACGACGCGTTGTTCGTTGAACAGCACGTTCGACCATTGGAAGTCGCCGTGGACGCATCCGATGCGCGCGCCTGCCGGCAGGCTCGAGCGCAGACGCTCGCGAAGCTCGGGGGCGCGCGCGACGACGGCGGGATCGAGAGTCGGGCGGTCGAGCAGGTAGTCCAGGCGTTTGAGCTCTTCGCTGAGCGCGAACGGCTCGCCCCATGCGGCGCGGCGCGGCTCCCACGGGACGTTGTGCAGCGCGGCCATGGTCGCGATACCCTTGCGCGCCAGGCGTTTCAAGTGCGCGGCCGGCAGCGCGGATTCGCCGAGTTTGAATCCATCGACGAAGCCGGCGACGAAGTACGGCCGATCGAAGAACTCGGGCTCGTCGCCGTACCAGATGATCGGCGGCACCGCGACCGGCGTGTCGGCCAGCGACTCCATCACGCGCGCCTGCCGCACGATGTCGGCGGGGCCTGAGATTTTGACCCCGGGAGGCGCGAGGCGCACGACGAACTTCCCCGCCGGCACCGCGTCGGGCGCAGTGCGCTCGAGGACGAAGCTGTAGCTGAAGCCGGCGTGACCGGGCAGCGATTCGAGCGAATGCGCTCGCGCGCGGGAGTCAGCGGTTTTCGCGCGGACCAGGGCCGTCAGCTGCGCGGTTACTTGTTCGAAATTTCCGGGCATATGCGGACTCGGCGCGTGTCACTGGCGGGCCTCGGCGCGTTCCTCGGCTGGCTGCCTGGCAAAAATGGACTCCGGCGGGACTATACAACAGGCGGCTCGAAAGCGGGAACCCGAATCCGGGACGGGTTGCGCTGGGGGGAAGCGGTAATGTAGGAATTTGCTCATGCGATTTTGTCCTCAATGCGGCGCGCCGCTGACGGCTGGAGCGAAGTTCTGTGTGGAGTGCGGCAGCGCACTCGCGGGCACAGCGTCGGGCGGGGGAGAATCGGGCAAGCTCAGGGACAGCGCGGATCGCGGGCGCAATATACCGATTACCACGGCGTTTGTGATTGTGTTCGTTGCGATCACCGTGGTGGGTCTGGCGGCGGCCGCGTGGATAATGATGCGCACGCCTGAATCGGCACGCGAACAAGTCGCCGTCGCCAACGCCCCAGGCGCTGGCGCTGCCGCGCCCAATGCGGCTGCACCGGAGCAGAATGTCACGGCGAATCCAGCGGCGGGTGGAAGTCAGAACGGCAATCTGCCGCCGGGACATCCGAAGATCGAGCTGCCGACAGAGGCCCGCACTTTTGTTGACCAGACCGAAAAAGCCGCGCGCGCGAAACCCGACGACGTCGCGGCATGGAACAAATTCGGCGCAGTCTCGATGCGCGCGGCGATGTTCGATCAAACCTACTACGCCAAGGCCGAGGAAGCTTACGGCCACGTGCTGAAGTTGGAGCCCGACAACCTCGACGCGCTGCGTGGTGTCGGTGATATCGACTACGACAAGCAGCACTACGACGAAGCGATCGCCGCCTACGAGCATTATCTGAAGAAGAGGCCGGACGATCCGGAAGTTCGCACCGATCTCGGCACGATGTATCTCTACACGGGCAACGCCGATCAGGCAGTTGTGCAGTACAAGAAAGTGATCGCCGCCAATCCCGGATTTTTCCAAGCGCACCTCAACATGGGAATCGCGTACGCGCAGGAGAATAAAGCTGAGGACGCGGTCGCCACGCTCAAGCAGGCGCTGGCGCTCGCGCCGGACGACGCGACGCGCGCCCAGGTGAAGGATCTGATCGCAAAGGTCAGCGGTGCGCCGGCCACAAGCGCGTCGATGGGGGCCGCATCTGCCGCGCCGTCGTCCTCGGCGGGAGCGGCGGCGGCCTCGCCAGCGGCGTCTGTAGCGGCGGCGGAGCAACCCTCCGGCTCGCCCGCGGCTGCGCCAGCGGCCGGAGCGAAGGATTTTCACGGCGCGGTCGAGCAGATGATCAGGGGGTTGCCAATCGCGGGACCGAAGGTCGGCTCCGTCCAGTGGCCCGACCAGCTCAAGGCCAGGGTCCTGATGGACAGCTTTCCGATGGACCAGATGCCTCCGAATGCGAAAGAAACGTTCCTGGCCGAGCTGAAGTTAAAAATCCACAAGGCCGAGAAAGACAACAACATTTCATCGCCGGTCGAAGTCGATTTCGTGGATGGCGCCAGCGGACGCGTGATGGAAACTGTTACTCAGTAACCGGCTGCGCGAATAATAATCTCGCCACGGAGCCAGGTGCGGGGCGAACTGGCCAGGCTGCGCGTCGAACTCGAGGTGCATGACGATGGCATCGAAATCCTTCCAACGGCTGCGCCGGGTCGGGGACAGGCAGACGCTGCGTCTGACTCATTATGGACGCAAAACCGGCCGCCCCTACGAAGTGACTATCTGGTACCTGGTCGATGACGACCGGCTATACCTGGTCTCGGCAAATGCCGCGCGCAACTGGGTGCGCAATGTGAAGGTGCGACCCGCCATCTCGCTTCGGGTCGGCGACGAAGTTTTCAACGGCGACGTGCGCGCGATTACGGATACGCAGGAACGCGAGAAAGTGAATGGCTTGGTCGAGCGCAAGTACTGGTTCGTGATTCCGGTGCTTCGGCTGGGACGATTTCTCGCGTCGATGGGAATCATCCGCGACAACAGCGCCGCCTTCGAAGTTATCCTGGCGGACGACTAGCGCGACGCCTGGCGATCGCTACGACGGCTCTCCGCCTTCGGCAACGCGCTTGAGGCTCTCGACCCAGTTCTGATGCCCGCGCTCGAGCATCGGGCGCAGATACCACCACGCGAACTTCGGCACGAGGCCGTTCTGGCATTCCTCGGTGATGACGCGGCATCCGCCGCCGCCATCGGGTTCGATAAGCTAGCCGTGATAGGCGCTCAGCACCCCATGCGCGTCCCATCCGAGTTCATGCGGCGGTTCGAAGACGATCACGCGGCTGGCGACGGTGGCGCCAAACGTCTTCCATCGAAATTCGGTGTCGGGCGCGAGTTCGGGTGGATTGCCGCGAATGAAATTCACGTTGGCGCTGTTGCTGTACCATTGCGGCCACTTGGCGGCGCGAATGAGCCATCGCCATACGCGCTCAGGCGGGGCGGCAATCGCAATTTCATTGCGCGCGTACACCGATGAGTTGTCAGGTTCGAATCCTGCCGGCCATTTCATCGCGATGAGTGCTCCTTAAATCGCCGCCATGGATCAGGCCGCGTTCCATCGAGGTTGGATTTTCAGACGGCTCAAGACGTCGATTACGCGCGCTGGTTCGCCGAGATCGCTCCACTCGCATCCTCGAACTGGAAGCACCGCAAGATTGGTCGAACGCCTGGCCAACACGTCATGAGAGAAGTCCGTAGCATCTATCGAGGCGTACATGCGCTCGACAGTTCGTTCCTCTGAGGTCGTAAGCAGGCTCGAACTTACGCGAGCAAAGGAGCGATAGAGTTCCGGCACCGTCAACATGACGAATCCCATAAGCGTGGATAATCGAGCCACCATTATGAAGCTATTCCACAGGCAACCGCGATCCAGAAGTCGTTTGGCCAATTCCGCAGACGGTTTCTCCCAGAACTGATGAACGTCGAAAATGTTCGCATGCGCAGTGCCTATAGGCTGCCCGGGTTCGATCCAGCCGTACGCAGTTTCGCCTCGGTCCGCGGCGATGCCCAGTAACACCGTCAGTTCGGGCCTGGATCTGACGGCGTCGAAGGCCTGATCGACGTGGCGCATGAAATGACGATCGTCGCTTACGAAGTGATCCGAAGGAAACAACGCTACGTATGCGGTGGGCTCCAATTTTGACAATCGGAGCAGCGAATAGAGGATCGCTGCGCCGGTGCCACGGTTGTCGGGCTGAATCACGAGATTTCGCTGCCGTATATCTGCGAGCAGGGGTCCGTAATAAAGCTCATGCGCGCGAGTCACCACGACTAGGGTGTGGTCGTCCGCGACGGACAGGCAAACGCGACGACGCGTTTGCTCGATCAACGATGAATCGCCGAGCACAGGGCAGAACTGTTTCGGCCTGCCGTCACCGGCTATCCGCTGCGTCAGCAAAGATAGGCGCTTTCCTTCTCCGCCCGCCAAGATGATTGCCCAACGTCTTTGATTTTCATTGTAGGACTGCATCGGCTGATATCCCTTCAGCGCCAGGGCTGCCCTTAAGCGGTCCGAGCCGCCTGCTTGGCGGGCTCTCCGGCTGGATGAAGGCTGGCGTTGACTCTGGCCAAGTGGCGCTGATGGCGTGCCGTCCCCAGATGCATCAGGCGGTAAACCTCAACCTTCACCATGTCGTTGATGAAAAACCATACGAGCGCATAGCCCCACAGTAACAGTGCGTACTTCCATCCCAGCGGCGTCATGCCCCATCCGTAGACCGCGGCCAGGGTTCCGATGACCTGGGTTGTTTCGCAGGCAACGACCAGGCGCCAATTGGGCCACGGGCGCTGCCAAAACGTTCCCACGCTTCGCGTGATGTAAATGGTGAGGTGACCGGCGACCAACAGCTTGAGGAAGATAAGGCTCTGAACCATGGGCCGGGGCAGGTGAAGGTATTTCTCTGCGATCCAGAAAAGGCCGAATGCAGAGATAACTCCCATCACGCCGAGAACCGAGCTTACCGTGAGTACGCGTTCCATGTCCCAGCGCACCGGGCGTGGAGCTACGATGGTGTTGTCGTAGGCGATCATCATGATCGGGAAGTCATTGAGGACCGCGATGAGCACGATCATGACTGCGGTTACCGGGTAGAAGTTAAACACCACAATCGCGAGCGTCATGAAGAGCAGTACGCGGATGGTTTCGGATATCCGGTAGATTGCATAGCTGTTCATGCGTTCGAATATCTTGCGTGCTTCTGAAATGGCGGCGGTGATTACAGAGAGACCGGTCGCCGTGAGCACCAGATCCGAGGCCGCACGAGCGGCGTCGGTCGCGCCGCTTACCGCGATTCCGCAATCAGCCTGTTTGAGCGCGGGAGCGTCGTTGACGCCGTCACCGGTCATTCCGACGATATGTCCACCCGCCTGAAGGGCCTTTACGATTTTGAACTTGTGCTCAGGAAAAACCTGTGCGTAGCCGTCGGCCACGTCTATCTTTTCAGTGTCGTCAACCTTACCGTCAGGAAAGAGATCGCCCGCAACCGCGATGTTGGGTCCGAGCTTGAGTTCGAGCGATACCTCGCGAGCGATTGCAAGGTTGTCGCCGGTTACCATGCGAACCTGCAGTCCCATCTTTCGCGCGGCCGCGATGGTAGAGGCTGAATCGTCGCGGGGCGGATCGGACAAAGACAGTAGTCCAAGGAATTCCCACTTTCCCTGCGCATCGGTGCGGGCGACGCCAAGCGTGCGATAGCCTTTGGCCCCAAGCTCGTTAACCTGCCCTTCGGCTTTTTTGCGAGCGTCCGCGTCGGGATGGACCAGATCCAGAATCACCTGCGGCGCCCCCTTCGAGACTTTGAAAGTGGCGTTGTCGTGTTTCACCTCGGCCTCGGTTCGCTTACTGATAGGATCGAAAGGCGTGAAATGAGTGATTTGATAGCTCTTTAACACCGACTGATCGCTGAGGCCTTTGAGGACGGCCTCGTCGATGCCATCGCCGCCCTCCCTTCGCGACGCCAAAGCCCCGCCTAGGATCAGGTCCTGCTCGTTGCTCGCCTTGAAAACTACCGGACTGCCCAGCTTGAGCTCGTTCTTGGTCAGCGTTCCGGTCTTGTCCGAGCAGAGAATGTCCATGCCGGCCATCTCTTCGATCGCGACGAGGCGGGAGACGATTGCCTTCATTCTAGCGAGCACGGATGCGCCGACGGCCATCGTGACGGATAGAACGGCGGGCAAGGCGACCGGGATTGCAGCTACCGTAAGCATCAGGCAAAAGAGCACGGTTTGAACGAACGGATCACCACGAAACAGCGCGACCGCCAGGATCAATGTGACCAGGCCGAGCGTGATCAGAATGAGGAAATTGCCTATCTTGAGCACCGCTTTCTGAAAGTGGGAAACGGTCTGAACGCTCTCGACCAGTCGCGCGGTGCGGCCGAAGAGCGTGTTCATTCCGGTGGCGACGACGAGCCCATTCATCTGGCCCATTCGCACGATTGATCCTGAATACGCGACGTCATTTTTCTTCTTGTCGACCGGCAGTGACTCTCCCGTCAGCGCCGCCTGATCGATGCTGAGGTAATCGCTATCGACCAGCTTCAGGTCGGCGGGGATGACGTTGCCGAGTTTGACCATGACAATATCCCCGCTCACCAGGGTCTTTGCTTCGACGTCGCTCCACTTGCCGTCGCGTAGTACTCGCGAATGCAGCGCGAGATTCTTTTTCAGCGCCTCGATCTCGTTGTCGGCCTTGAATTCCTCCCAGAAGCCGACGACCGCATTCAGCGCCAGCATGAAAAAGATGATGACGAAGTCTTCCCAATGTCGAACTACCGCGGAGAGTATCGCGGCAATTTCGATCATCCAGGCAATAGGACCCCAGAGGAACGATAGGAACCGCTTGAGGGGGCTTATGCGCTTTTCTTCGATTGCATTGGGACCGTCATGCTTGAGCCGGTTCGCCGCCTCTTCCTGGGTCAGTCCGTGCTCGAGACTTGACTTGAACTTGGTGAGCGCCTCTTGGATCGTCCCGGTATCAGCTGGCATCTGGACACCTTTGGACGCGTCAGCCTTGGGCGTATCTGCGGAAGCTGACGCCTCTGCCTTTTGCCAGGCGCCGCGCGCGCTCCCGGGCCCACCATGGCGCGCTTGGTATAATTCGTAGGCGTGGTTGCGAGTCTCGTCCGCACTGAGCTTCGACTCATCGGACTTAGCGACAGCCTTGGACCCGTTTGGCGCGGAGTCAGTTAAAGCGTCTGAGGTTTTAGCATCATCTGCGGAACTCTTTTCGGTAGCCATCCTTGAACCCCTGCCAAATTCCTTCCATACAGCGACGACTGACCTTGGTTATGAGTGTAAGAGTAGGTCAATAGCTGGCCGCGCGGGTTCGATAACTAACGGTTGAACACTTAATCCAGGACTTCCACCAGCGTTCGACAAAGGGCGTCGCTTCGGGAAGCTGATTTACGAACGCTCCCGACTGCTAAAAAGTGATCAATGGCTTGATGACTCCATCCAATTTCTTGTCCATTACCTGGAACGCCCTTTCCAACTGGTCGAACGCGAATGTATGAGTCGTCAGCCTGGTAGGATCAACTCGTCGGCTCTGAAGGATGCGCAACAAACGTTCCATACGCAGCCGGCCACCCGGACACAGCCCCGTCCGGACAGTTTTTTCCGCCATGCCGACGCCCCAGGCGAGGCGCGGGATGCCGACGAAATCACCCTTCCCGTGATAGCCGGCATTGGAAATTGTCCCACCGGGTTTCGTGACTCTGACCGCATTCTGAAACGAGAGCTCGGCACCAAGCGCTTCGATCGCGCAATCGACGCCCTGACCGCCGGTGAGTTCCATGATTCGCGCCACGGCGTCTTGTTTTGTGAAATCGACGATCACGTCAGCACCATAAGATCGCGCCAATTCCTGGCGCTTGGGCACCGAATCAACGCCGATCACGAGCCCCGCGCCACGCAGCTTCGCGCCTGCAACCGCCATCAGCCCAATCGGGCCGAGCGCGAACACCGCGACCGTTCCCCCGATTGGTATTTCACCGTTCTCGGCCGCCATAAATCCGGTTGACATCATATCGGAGCAATATACGGCGCTCTCTTCAGCTACATCCTGCGGAATCATCGCCATATTTGCGTCGGCTTCATTGACGTGGAAATACTCGGCAAACACGCCATCTTTCACGTTGGCAAACTTCCAGCCGCCGAGCGCACTCCCCGACTGCGACGAGTGACCGGCTTGTGAGGCGAGTTCTCCCCAATCCGGGGTGATAGCGCCCACAACCACGTGGTCACCCGGCTTGAACAACTTGACTTCGGAACCCACGGCATGGACGAGTCCCACGGCCTCGTGCCCCAGGGTCAGATTTTCCCGGGGTCCGATGGCTCCGTGCGCGGTGTGCGAGTCCGAAGTGCATACCAGCGCCTTGGTCGTTTTAATCACGGCGTCGTTAGGGCCGGGCTTGGGAATCGGCTTGTCCACGAAGCCAACTGTATCGAGCGATTTCATTACGAATGCTTTCATGGTCACCGACTCTTTTTGGCTCGTAACGCTGGTGTTCCAGCGCTGCTCGACGCCGACGCTTCGGGTTTTAGACGAGTTTTAGCAGATTAGATGTCAGACTTTGCCCGCGATTTGCATCATTTGGTTCCTCCGATAACCAAAGGCACTTTCATCTTGATGGCCGTTGCACGCACGTTGGTAATGCGCAGGTGCTTGCGGTGCTCGGCGGGAAAGTCAAAGAGCCCGGCTAAGCGTTCCCCGGTTGGCAGTAAGCGACTCGACCGCTTGGGGCTGCTTGGCCTGATACTGCGCCTCGAAACGAGTCCTGGCGGTCTCGTTATCCGCGCGCAATCTCCCGCTGCATCAAAAGAAGCCCGGAGTACTTCACAAGTAACCCAATTGCCGCGCGCCGAGACGAAGTTGCGCGCGAAATTTTGGATGAGCGATTGCGATCAACGCCTCGGCTCTTTCCGTTGTCGATTTGCCGGTGAGGCAAGCCACTCCATACTCGATAGCGACATACTGAGTATCGGTTCTTGGATCGGTGGTGGGTCCTTCGATCTTTGGGACGATGCGCGAGACGACGCCTTTGGCCGCGGTCGAGTACGCGGTGAGAATCGATTTGCCGCCCTTGGATAGCTGAGCGCCGCGCACGAAATCCAACTGGCCGCCGGGAGCGCTGAACTGCTTGCCCATGATCGCTTCGGAATTGACCTCGCCGTCAAGGCCGAGCTCAAGAAACGCGTTGATCGAGATTACGCGATCGTTCTGCCCGATGACGTTCGGGTCGTTCACATAGTCAACCGGGCGGGCCTCCATGCTCGAATTGTCGTTGAGAAATTCGTAGAAAGGCTGGTCGCCGACCGCCAGGGTGTACACGTTCTTGTATCGATTGAGGTTCTTGTACCTGTTGGTGACGGTACCCGACTGAATCAGCGCCGCCAGCGGCGGCATCATGAGTTCACTGTGTATGCCCAAATCCTTGCGGCCGTGCAGGGCGGCGCATACAGCGCTGGGTACTCCACCGATTCCTACCTGGAGTGTCGCGCGGTCCGGGATCATCTCCACGATGCTCTTGCTGATCACATTGTCCAATGGCGTCGGCGGCCGGGAAGGCAGCGAGAACAGCGGACTTTCATTTTCGACAATCGCCGCGACTTCCGATATGTGCACCGACGAATCGCCGAACACCCGCGGCATCCTGGGATTGACTTCGACGATCAGATGCTTTGCGATTCGTGCGGTCGGGATCGTGTAGTCGGCGTTGGTGCCGCAACTGAAGAATCCGCCTTTGTCCATCGGCGCGACCATCATAATGAATGCGTCGATTCCTATTTCGCGCAATACCCGCGGCATCGCACTGAAATTGCCCGGCATGTAGAAGACCACGCGCCGATTGTCCCGTTGGCCCCGCTCGAAGAGCGTTCGTTCGACAATCGTAGGGAAGAATGGATGCGGCTTGATGACGTCCATGTATTCGTACTTGAGAATCGTGAAGGCGGCGGCTGCGACCGAGTGCGAATAGTAAACGCGAAGCTCCTCGATCTTGCGGCTCTTCACTCGATTCTCGAGCGCTGCTAACAAGGCGGGCGGTTCGCTGAACGCCATGCCCATCGAGAGGGTGCCTCGCGCCGGGATCAATTCCACCGCCGCCGCTGGCGTCCTCAACTTGGATTTGTACTCCGTTTCGTACATGTACTGTCCGTTCCCCTGCCCCATTACCTGGGGATTTCCGTACGGCGTCGCGAAGCAGGCGTGTAGTGGGTCATCTTCTTGTAGATGGCCATCACTATACTGTAGAACTGCCTGCCGCGCGCGTTGGGATATTCCTCGCGCGCGCGGGCCTTCGCGCGTTCCCACGCGATCTCGTCTTCTGGAGTTTTGACTACGCCGACCGGCATAAGCTGGACCTCCTGCTGACTATCCGATCGCACCACTTGGACGCGGAGGCAAGCCCTATGGCAGGTGAATGGATCAACAGCTTGCCTGAGTGTTAGTCTTCGCCGACGATGTTGTCGCGTCACCCCACCGGGAAGCAGCAGTGGACCGAGGAGCGCCGGTATTTCGAATCCGACGGCCGCCCGCTGTACGCAGTGATGTATCGCGCCGAGCGGCCGGGCGCGCCGATTGTGCTCTTCTGTAACAGCTTCTCCGAGAATCATTGCGAGGGGAGAGCCGAGGCGATCGCGGCGCGGATCATCGCGGCAAACGGCTACTCCGCCTTCCTGTATCATCCGCGGGCGCATGGCGATTCGGCAGGCGACTTGGAGGACGTAACGTTCGAGGACTTGATCGATGACGCGGTGAACGCCGCTATCTACGCGCGCAGCCGATCCGGCGCGTCGCAAATCGTGTGGGTCGGCGTTCGGTTCGGAGCGCTGGTTGCCGCCAATGCGATCCGCAGGATTACTGACTCCACCGGGCTTGCGCTCTGGGAGCCCGTGCTGAGCGCGCGCGATTACTTCCGCAAGTCGATGCGCCACGTTATGTATTTCGAAATGTCGCAAGGCGATCGGCCGTCGCTGACCGTCGATCAGATGAGTGAGCGTATTAGGCGCGAGGGCAAAATCTCCGTGCTCGGATTCGACCTCTACCGGAAGTTCTTGGAGAGCGCCCAGGAGGCGGACCTGCTGGACGCTCTCCAACCCTGGCGCGGCCCGACTCTGATCGCGCAGTTTCAGAAGCACTCCAGGCTCTCGCGCGAACACAACCAGTTGCGTGAGACTCTCGTCCGGCGCGGTCTAAGCGTGCGCGCAGTTCTACATCGCGGGCCAGACGGAAGCGACCCCTGGTGGACGCCGGAGGTTATCGCACGACAGATGGGAGACTGGCTCGATGAATTGGCGTGAAACTCCCGCCACGCTGAGCCGCGCACGCGCCGAGCAGCCGCTTGAATTCAAGGGCCCGAAGGGCGCTCTGCATGGGATCTTCACGCCACCGGCGCCTGACGCGTCGCCGGCGAGCGCGTGCGTCGTGTTCCCGGGCGGCCCGCGTTCGGGGGTTCGCCGTCTTCCGGTACTCGCCACCCGAATCCTTGCCGCCGAGGGATTCGCGGCCCTGAGATTCGACCTGCGAGGTCGCGGCGAGAGCGCCGGCGAGGTTGCGCTGCCGAACCGCAACGAGCCGCTTGGTGAGGACGTGGTTGCCGCGATTCGTCACCTGCGTGAAGCGCACGGACAGAAGCAGTTTCTGCTGGCCGGCTACTGCTTCAGCGCGCTGAGCGCGCTCGATTCATTCAAGGATGAGGCCGACGCGATCTCCGGCATGTTCTTTGCCACCGCAGCGGTGCTCGAGGAGAAGCCTGGCGGACCGCTCGGATACAGCCGCGCGGGCAGCGCCACATCGCGCCTGCGCTCAATGGTCGGGCGCGCGCGTGCCCCAAAGATACGGGACAGTTTCGAGATTTCCTTCAGAGCGCTGGCGTGCTCGCATGCGCGCGCGCTCTTTCTCTACGGAGAGCAGGACCGGCTGCGCGCGGAGTTCCGCGTCGCCGAGCAGGCTCTGTTCTCGCAGCTCGACAGCGAAGCGCGCGGGCGGCTCGAGATTGAGATCCGGGCCGGCCGAATTCATACCATCGAGGGCCAGTTCGCGGTCATCGAGCGTGCAATATCGTGGCTGCGCGGATTTCATCCCGCGCGAAGCGAGAGCGGCACTCGGCGCCAGCCGATTTCCCAAGAGTCCTAGGTCGATGCCGCCGCTGCCATCTTTTCTCACCGCGACGGCCTCGCGTCACGGCGCGCGGCCAGCGCTGATAATGGACGATCGGGTTCTCACTTATGCCGAACTTGACGCAAGCGCCAACCGGGTTGCGAACTCGTTGATTCGCCACGGCGTCCACGCCGGAGATCGCGTGGCTCTGTGGATGCCAAAGTCGCTCGAGGCGATCATTTCCATCTGGGGCGTTCTCAAGGCTGGGGCAGCCTTCGTGCCGGTTGACCCGGCCGCGCCCGTGGCGCGCCTGGCGACCATCGCGCGTGATTGCGAAATCCGCGCCCTGGTCACCGCGATGGACCGCGCCGACGATCTGCAGCAGGCATTCGGTGCCAGCGCGCCGATGCGCGCGGTTCTCTACGCCGGCGATGGGACCAACCCAACCCCCGCCGCGAAATGGTCCTCCCAGACATGGAACCAAGTCGAGGCCGAGAGTGCACAGCCGCCGCCGGTTCACATCGACGATGCCGCCCTCGCCCTCGTGCAGTATACTTCGGGTTCCGCCGGGACGCCCAAGGGCGCGGCGATTTCGCATCGCGCTCTAATCGCGCAGGCGGAGTGGACGGTGCCTTCCCTTGGGCTTTCGAACGAGGACCGCATCCCCGGCTACACGCCTCTCAGCAGCGCTATGTCGACGTTCGAGATCTTCAGCGGCGTATTCGCGGGCGCGACCGTGTATCCGGTTGCGCTGCGGCTGGCGCCGTTTCCGGCCGCGGTCGCGAAAGGCTGGAGCGATCAGAGAATCACCGTCATCTATGCAGTGGCGAGCGTTTTCCAGATGCTGCTAAGCCGCGGAAATCTCGGCGCGCTCGACTTCTCCGCGCTTCGAATCATCATGATCGGAGGCGAGCGCTTGCCGGCGCAGCGGCTCGGCGAGCTGATGCGGCTTTTGCCCCGCGTTCGTTTTGTCATCACCTACGGCCGCACCGAAGCGAAGCTTCGCTGCTTGCACGAAGTGAAATTTCCACCCGAAGAAATTGACACGCGCACGATCGGCAAGACTGACGCGGATACTCGCCTGCTGGTGCTGGGCGAGGACGAAAAGCCGGTGGCGGACGGCGCGATTGGAGAGCTGTGGATCACCGGACCGGGCCTGATGCTCGGCTACTACGGACTTCCGGAAATGACCGCGGAGGTTACGCGAACCGTCAGGCTCGGCCCGAGCCAGAGCGTGCGCGCGTGCCGCACGGGAGATTTGGTGCGTCGGCACGCGAATGGAACGCTGGAACTGATCGGCCGCGCCGATGAGCAGATCAAAGTACGCGGTTACAGGGTTGAAACCGCAGAGATCGAATCCGCACTCTGCCGTCATCCTGCCGTCCATGCAGCCGTGGTGATTGCCGTCCCCGAGCCGGAGACCGGCAATCGGCTGAAAGCGGTGGTGGTGCTGAAGGTCGGTTCGGACGGCGGCGAGCAAACGCTGCGCAATCATTGCGCCGCGGAGCTGCCGCCCTACATGGTGCCCGAGACCATCGAATTTCGCGCGAGCATTCCCCTGATGAGCAACGGAAAAGTCGATCGCCGCAGTCTGCGCGAGAGCTGACGCCGATGAAGAGCATCGAAAGCGCCATCCGCGAATTTCTGCTCCAGCTTCCCACTGCGCGGAAGATCCGCGAGCTGAAACCCGGCGACTCGCTGTTCCAACGCGGCCTGCTCGATTCGCAGGGAGTCATCAATACGGTGGCATTTTGCGAGGAGACCTTCGGCATCGAGATTCGCGACGAGGAAGTGATTCCGGAGAATTTCGAAAGCGTGCGCGCCCTGTCGCGCCTGATCAAGCGGGCGCAGTCGCGATGAGCCTTGCTCGCTCAGGCTGAATCGCAGATTTGCGAGGCGGCGCCGGTGAGCGCATGCGCCGAAGCTGGCATTCTGACAAATGGATCGGGAAACGCCCTATCACTCGAGGCTTTAGGAGTTTGCCGATCGCCGTGGGACCTGCTTGAATTCGCTTCGAGGATGGCACCATGAATTCAGAAATCGAGCTGCGCGACCATGTGTTCGTCGGCCCGTTGCGCCGATCCGTCAACAACGCCCGCAATGTTTCGGGCAGCATCCATGATGACGCGATGGCGACCAAGCTCGGTTTTCGCGGTGGCACCGTCGCCGGATCGATCCACCTGGAACTGTTTCCGCCGCTCCTGCTGAAAGCGTTCGGCCAGCGCTGGTTTGAACGCGGCACTATCTCGATGTATTTCCTGAATGCGACCACCGACCGCGAAGCGGTCCGCGCGTTCCTCAAAGAGCCGCCCCGCGATGCGGCCGACGCGCAAGTCGATGCCTGGATCGAGCGCGATGACGGCATGCGTGTAGCCGAAGGCACCGCGTCGGTCGGACGCCCCGAGGATCCAACCGCATTGCTGCGCCGTCCGCTCGATCGATTCGACGCGGGCCAGTTACGTATCCTGGGACCGCTTAAAGCCGGCGATCGCTTCGAGGAATGCGACGCATTTCTGACCAAAGATGCGACGGCCGAACGGATGAAAGTCATCACCGACCCGCTGGAATGGTACACCAAGCCCTCGCCGTGGGGTGGTGCAATCGCCACCCCGGCGACGATGGTGCATCTTCTCTACACGCAATCGATCGCGACTCTGCGCGGCAAACTCGGCCAGGCAGTGGGCCTGTTCGGCGCGATCGAACTGCGCAACATCAACGGCCCGGTCCTGGTCGAGCGTCCATACCGCGTGAGCGGGAGTATCGTGGCGCTGGGCCAGAGCCCCAAGACCGAATTCATGTGGTTCGAGAGCGCGCTGAATGAAGCGGCCGGCAAGCGCATCGCCGAGATGAGGATGCTGCTGCGCTTCATGAAAGCGTCGTCGCCGCTGTACAAGGACGCGATCGCAAGCTGATCCGTCGCGGGTCAGGCGCCCATGCGCCGCTCGTAAGCCCAGTCCTCGGTTATCAGGTAGGCCCTGAGGCCAGCGGCGATCGCCATCCGGATCGGTTCGGGCGGCCACGGAATCACTCTTCGGTTAACGAACGGGCACTGCAGTTCGCTCTTGCGCTCCAGCACCAGGTCGCGCAGCACCTGCGCGTTCAGGTGACTCATCGAGACCCCGTGGCCGATACAGCCGAGCGCGTAAACTGCGCGATGGTCGCCCAGATAGCCGACTGCGGGGGTAAGATCGAGCGTGATCGAAAACGGCCCGCCCCATCGATGGGTGATCCGAACGCCGCGCAGCGACGGGAAGAGGAAGGCGATGTGCTCCTCGAGATGGCGCCACGCGGACTCGGAGCGATCGCCTTCGAGGTCGTTGCCCCAGGTCAGTCCAACCGGACCGCCGCCCATCACCAGCCGTTGGTCGGGCGTCAGTCGATAATAGTGGATGAGATTGCGCGCGTCCTCGATTCCCTCGAACCCGCTCCATCCGATCGGCTCGAGTTGCTTGGCGCTCAGCGGCTCGGTTGCGATCATGTAGGTGAAGGCGGGCACTTGCTTGCGCTTGAGTTCGGGAAAGAGGTGCGAGTAGGCGTTGGTCGCGAACACGAGCTTGGCGGCGTTAACTGCCCCGCCCGGAGTTGTGAGTCTGAAATTGGGCCGCGAGGTGATCTCGAGCACCGGAGTCTCTTCGTAAACCGACGCGCCTGCTTCGAGCGCGATCCGCTTGTCCTCGCGCACCAGTTGCGCCGGATTCACCAGCACCAGGCGCGGTTCCCACAGCGCGCCCAGATAGCGCTGCGAGTTAACCCGGCCGCGCACTTCGTCGCGCCCGATCCATTCGATCCCGCTGAAGCCCAGCGACTTCATGAGCTCGACGTCGTGCTGGAGGCGGCGAACGTAGCCCGGCGCCGTAGCCACGCGCAGGAAGCCGGGGCGAATGCGGCTGCATTCGAGCTTTTCATCCAGGATTAGCCGGTCCAGGTGATCAACCGCCTGCTCCATGTAGGCATGCGCTTCTTTCAGGAATTGCTTGCCGTGCACCATCGCGGTCACGCCCAGCCCAAGCCCGACCACTGTCATCGCGAACGAGCCGTTGCGGCCGCTCGCGCCGTAGCCGGCGGTCTTGGCTTCGAGCACCGCGACTTTCAGCGACGGGTCAGCGCGCCTGAGTTCGCGCGCGGTGGCAAGGCCGGTGAAACCACCGCCGACGATCGCCACATCGGCATCGATTTCGCCCTTGAGCGGCGGCTCGGGCGTGTACGGCCCGTAAGTGTCGAGCCAAAGTGAAAGCGGCGAGTCCGGCAGGGACATTGTCGTCATGGCTGGTTTCATCCGGTCTCCTCGCTCCAAACATGC
The DNA here is from genome assembly GCF_036567905.1 of Candidatus Binatus sp. Classification (NCBI taxonomy): domain Bacteria; phylum Candidatus Binatota; class Binatia (SeqCode); order Binatales (SeqCode); family Binataceae (SeqCode); genus Binatus (SeqCode); species Binatus sp. (SeqCode). The sequence goes on along the minus strand of NZ_DATCTO010000035.1, from coordinate 98,884 downwards.
TCGCCTTTCGGCGTGGCTTGCAACCACTGACGACGGTGGATCGTGGGATCGTCGGCACTTTGGGCTTGCTCATCCGCCGGCTCGCGCGAGCAACCCGCTCAAGGCAGGAGTTTCTTGAGAGCGTTAATCGGGTTCGGAATCGACGGAATCGACGATCCAGCCGACGGTCCAGCGCCAACCATCGAGCCCACCGCGTTCACTCCGCCGCGGATTATGTTGCCGGGCGTGTTAATCGCGCCCATCGCCACGCGCTCCGCCAATGCTGGCACGTCCGGTAGCACGCGCACCCCGGGCAGTTTCCCGGTCACGGTTACCGGGATCGCGACCTGCAGTCCGAGCGCGAGCCGGATGTCGGCGTTCATGCTGATGTTCTTGTCCATGTCGAACCAGCCGTCGCCAGTGATCCTGTAATCCGGCGACTGCGCATACAGATCGTGCGTCGTGAACCGTGGCCCCACCTCCTGATAGCTCATGGTTGCCGATTGCAGTTCGGTATCGGGATCGACCAGCAACCCATGATGACTCGACATGAATGCCACGTTCACGAGTTGGCTGACTCCCGGCGCCGCGGCGACTGCGTTGAGCGCGTCTGCCACGATATTGACGCCCACCAGCTTGCCGTTCGCGATTGCTACTCGCCCGCTACCGCGCAACGTCGGCTTGATTCGATTCCAATCCGCGCCGCTGCCCGACGCCGCCACGTTGCCGGTCAGAAAGCCGTGCACCGTGCTGGCCGCATCGATATTTTGTGAGCGCAGCGCTTGTTCGACGTTCAGATTCTTCATCCCCAGCGTGACGTTGAATTTCGGCGCGGCGCCAAAAACTGCATCCGCTTGCGCCGTCAGCGAGCCGCCGAACGCGCCGATGTTGAATGGATGCGCTGACGCACGGCCGTTCAAGTATGCCGCCGTCAGATCGAGATTGCGGTATGGAACATTTTCGAGCGATCCGTCCGTCGATTGGATCGTCGCACTGATTCGCGGCGAAGTCATCTCGCCGTCGGCCGTGCCTTTGACCGCGAGCTGATTGACAACCTCGCCCGGCTGACGACCGGCGAAGGCGAATACCTGCGCGAGCTTCACTGAGTCGGCCTTCAGCGCATAGCTCGCTTTCAGCGGACGGATGGATTCGACCCGTCCCTCGATATTCGCGTGCGCGGAACCGAAGGTGAAACTCGTCGGTTCGACGACTTCGAGCCCATCGGTCAAACGAATCTTGCCGTTCAGATCGCTGATTGCGCCCGGCCACGACGGCCCCAGCTTCACCGCAACCTGTTTCAGGGTCACGGTTCCATCCATCGCCGGCGCGTTGGTGTCCAGTTTCACGGTACCGTGAATTTCGCTCATGCCCGCCACGCCGTACCCGGCCGCTGCATTGATCATCGGGCTCAGATTGGCAAGGTTGAAGCTGTTCGAATCGATTTGCGCACTCAAGGGTTGCGTACCGCCGCCCGAAAACCTGCTCGCCGTCAATTCGAGATCGGACAGCTTCAAGTTCACGCTCGCTATCTCGAGCTGCTCCGCCCAGATGCCGTTGGCATTCACCGTCATCGCGGTCCCAGCCGGCTTGTTGAAAATCGCCGCGTATGCGACCCGGTCCCCGCTCAGATCGGTGCTCAGCGCAATTGCGAGCTTGCCGAATGTTCCGCGGACAGTCCCGCTCACCGATACGGGATCAGGAATCGAGAGCCCCGGCGGTATTTCCGATCCCACGTCAGCGAGGGGGCGGACACTGTCGAGCAGAATCGAATCGAGCTGCACCTTCAGATCGACCGGGATTCCCGATGCGTCCAGTACGCCTCGCTTGAGCAGGGGTCCGAGCTTTCCCGACGCCTCGACGTTTTGCTTTTCGCCCGCAAAGGCGGACTTGGTTTCGACGTCAAAGGCCGATGCGGCGTCGAAATTTCTCACGTCGAAATCCAGATGATGGACGCGGATTGGCGCCATCTTTTCGCCAAGATCGTTGAAATAGATCGCGCCGTCCTCGATGCTCAGCGCCTTGATCGACAAGTCGGCAAGCGACGATCGCTTCTTTGCGCCCCGGCTCCGCGCCGCTTCCGAAGTCTCTCGCCGTGCGTCATCGGGGCTGCTCCCGATCGTGCTCACGTTCAGGTCGCCCTTTGCGTTCATCACGATCCGGATGTCGGGTTCGACGAGGTCGAGTCTGGTGACCTTCGCCGCGCCGCGAAGCAGCGGAATAAATTCAACTTCGATCGAGACTTCGTTGGCGGCGAGAAACGGTTTAGCCGAAAAGGTCGGATCGTCCGCAATCTTGAGCCCGCTTACTTCGACCGACACGCCCCATCCCATTTCTGCCTGTATTTTCCCGACCTCGACCCGACGGCCAAGCTCGTCGCTCACGCGCGCCAGTATTCGCTTCTCGTTGCGGGCGACGATCGAACTCAAATTGAAGAATGCGTAAGCGGTGAGCGCAGCCGCGATCAGCACCACCGCGCCAACCACGATTCCCGAGATGAGTAGTATCCTGCGCAACGCCGCCTCTGTCGCGAATTGACTAGCTAATCAACTAGTACTCCGGGCGAAATGATCGGCGATCACTTTCGCCACGCAGCAAGTCACCTTCTTCGCGGTTGGGATGTGGAGAAACTCGTTGGGCCCGTGGGCATTGGCGTGAGGTCCCAGCACCCCGGTGATCATAAATTGCGCCTGCGGGAACCGCTCGCCCAACATCCCCATGAATGGAATGGTGCCGCCTTCGCCCATGTAGGCAACCGGCTTGCCGAAGTAGTCGTTCGAGGCCGCCTCCAGGCTGCGCTCGAGCCACGGCGATAGTGCTGGCGCATTCCATCCGCTGGCGCCCCAGTTCGCCTTGAAACTCACTTTGCATCCATACGGCGGATCTTTCTCTAAAATGTTTTTGAGCTTTTGCGACGCGACTTTTGGATCTACCGTCGGCGGCAGTCTGAGCGACAAACTCACCGCCGTGCCCGCGCGCAGCACGTTGCCGGCGTTGCCGGTCGGCGGCAGCCCGTCCGCGCCGATGATCGAGAGCGCCGGCCGCCACGCGCGGTTGAGGATGAGCTCCGTCGTATCGTCGCTTACGGGACGCGCGCCCTCGACGAACGGAAGCTTCGTGCGGAAGTCGTCGCCGAGCACCGCGGCCGTGGCGGCCGCCTGCTTCAGGCGCGCATCGGGGATCGACGCGTAAAATTCCCCCCCGAGCACCTTCCCCGTCGCCTCGTCCTCGACCCGGCTCAGCAACTGGCGCACGATGCGGAAGCTGTCGGGCACGACTCCGCCGGCGTCGCCCGAATGCACCCCCTCGGTGAGCACCTCGACTTGGAGTTTCCCGCCGACCAGGCCGCGCAGCGACGTGGTCAACCAAAGTTGATCGTAGTTGCCGCAACCCGAGTCCAGCGCGATGCACAGGCTCGGCTGCCCGATGCGGGGCGCCAGATGCGCGATGTAGTGCGGGAGATCGAAGCTGCCGCTTTCTTCGCAAGCCTCGATGATCACCACGCATCGCGCGTGTCGAATCGAGTTCGCCTGCAGCGCGCCGATCGCACCGATGCATGCGAACATCGCGTACCCGTCATCGGCGCTGCCGCGGCCATACAAACGCTCGCCGTCGAGCACCGGCTGCCACGGGCCCAGCCCTTCGCGCCATCCCGACATCTCGGGCTGCTTGTCCATGTGCCCATAGAGCAGCACGCAATCCTTCGAGTCGCCGGGGATTTCGATGAACAGCAGCGGGGTCCGGCCCTCGAGCCTCACGACTTCCAGCTTGACGGCGCGAATCGGCTGGCGGCGCGCCCAATCCTCGAAGCGCGCGACGACGCGGTCCATGTGACCGTGCGCTTTCCAGTCGCGATCGAACGCAACCGACTTGTTGGGGATACGAATGTACTCGGTCAGTTCGGCGACGATGGATTCATCCCAAAGCCGCTCGACGTGAGTTCGGATCGATGCCTTGTCCATGACGAAAGCCTACGCGAGATGAGTGGCGATTGGCAAAAAAATGTTATCGCGCGGCAACGGCACATCCGTCGAGGAAGATCGACGTGACGATCTCGACCGCGCGCTCGGGGGTCGTGTACTCGCGACCGTAGCGGTTGATCCCGCGCATCATGCCCAGCAGCGATTCGGCCGCGATTCGAGTGTCGATACCCGGCCTCATCGCACCGCGCTTGACGCCCTCGTCGAGAACTCCGCTGATCAATCGCGACAAGTCATTGCGCTGAGCCTGATACTGGCGCTCCTGTGGGGGCCGCAACGCCTTGGGATCGCGCAGCAGGGCGAAGAACTGGCGGCGGCTCCAGAAAAATCTGACGGCATGACGCACGATCGTCGCGATTTGCTCGCGCATCGACGTGCATCCCGCCAGCGCCGAGCGAATTTCGCGCTGCAGTTCGGTGAATCCGTTGATTACCGCGGCCGCGTAGAGCTCCTCTTTCGATTTGAATTGGCGGTAAACGCTGCCCTTGCCGACCCCGGCGTGAGCGGCGACCTCGTCGATCAAGACCAGCTCGAATTCCCTTTCGGCAAAGAGTTCCGCGGCGCTCTGGAGGATTCTCTCGCGGATGAACGGCGTTGACGGCCTGCCGCGGCCGTCTTTGCGGCGAATCGGCGGCGAAACCGGCTGGCGCTTGACGCTCACGATTGGAAACCTGCGATCATTGGATTCGTAGATCGGTAGCCGCCTCCACCGGCCTCATCTGAAATATGGACTGGCGGGTCCAAAATTGCAACAATAGATGCGGCAGCAGTCCTTGCCTGCTTGGAGACGAGTGCGACGGAGAACATGATGGATTCAGACGCCCCTGCGACCGGAAAACCTAACGCCTCGCGATTTATACAGGATGCTGAAGTGCGCAGTTGGCTCGACAAAGCTATTCAACGATGGCGTCTGTGGCTGGTCGTTTTGGCCGTCGCGGTAGTTGGCCTTTACTTTTTTATCGCCCGCAGCCGCTCTGATTCCGCCACCCAGGCGCCTCCAGGCGCAGCACACACCGTTGTTCCGGTCGCAGCGGCGCCGGCGAAGCTCGGCGATTTGAACCAGTACATCTCCGCGATCGGCACGGTGACGGCCTACAACACGGTCACCATCAAAAGCCGGGTGGATGGCGCGCTCGACAAGATAAACTTTACCGAGGGGCAAATAGTAAAGGCCGGCGATCTGCTGGCTGAGATCGATCCGCGTCCGTACCAGGTGCAGCTCGAGCAGGCCGAGGGCACGCTCGCGAAGGATCTGGCGTCGCTCGAAAACGCCAAGGTTCTCCTCGCACGCGACCAGGAACTTTACGATCAAAAGGTCCTCGCGCGTCAGGACCTCGACAACCAGCAAGCGGCGGTCGGACAGTACGCCGGTTCGATCGAGAGCGATAAGGGCGCCGTGGACAACGCCAAGCTTCAGCTGGTTTACAGCCGCATCACTTCGCCGATCACGGGCCGGGTCGGGCTGCGGTTGGTGGACGTAGGCAACATCATTCATGCCACCGACACGACCGGTCTGGCGGTGATCACGCAGCTGCAGCCGATCGCGGTTGATTTCGGTATTCCGGAGGACGATTTGCCAAGCCTCGAGACCGCGATGAAGGCTGACCCCCAGTTGCCGGTCGAGGCTTACGATCGTGACTTCAAGCACAAACTCGCGGCCGGAACGCTACTCACGACCGACAACCAGATCGATCAGTCCACCGGCACGATCAAGCTCAAGGCGTCCTTTCCCAACCAGGATAACGCGCTGTTTCCAAATCAATTCGTCAACGCGAAGCTGCTCGTCAATACTTTGCACAATGCGATTCTGATCCCGGCGGCCGGTCTCCAGCGCAGCCAGCAAGGTTCGTTTGTGTATGTCGTCAAGCCTGACCAAACCGTCGAGATGCGCAGCGTGACCGTGGCCGCAACCCAGGGCGACGTGATCGCCATAGGCAAGGGTCTTGCGTCCGGCGACATGGTCGTCACCGACGGGGTGGACAAGCTGCAGCAAGGATCGCACGTGAATGTGCAGACGGCGGCTATACCGCCCGCGAGTACTCCGTGAGTCTTTCGCGCCCGTTCATACTCCGGCCGGTTGCAACTTCGCTGCTGATGGTCGGGCTGATGCTGGCCGGGCTCGTCGCCTACGGGCAGCTGCCCGTGTCGGCGCTGCCGCAGGTGGACTATCCGACCATCCAGGTTATGACGTTTTACCCGGGCGCGAGTCCGGACGTGATGGCGTCTTCGGTGACGGCGCCGCTCGAGCGGCAATTCGGAGAGGTGCCCGGGCTTACCCAGATGACCTCGAACAGCTCGTTCGGCAGCTCGGTCATCACGCTGCAGTTCGACCTCAACTTGAATATCGACGTTGCCGAGCAGGAGGTACAGGCGGCAATCAACGCGGCCGCGACCTACCTGCCCGCGGATCTCCCGAACCCGCCCGTTTACAGCAAGACCAATCCGGCCGACGCGCCGATTCTCACCCTGGCGCTGACGTCGAAGGAACTGCCGCTCCCGCAAGTCGAAGACCTGGCCGACACGCGTCTGGCCGAGAAGATCTCGCAGCTGCCCGGTGTGGGCTTGGTCAGTATCGGCGGCGGCCAGAAACCGTCGGTCCGCATACAGGCCAATCCGACCTCGCTCGCGTCGTATGGAATTACGCTTGAGGACCTGCGCGCCGCGATCGCGAGCGCCAACGTCAACGAGGCCAAGGGCAACTTCGATGGCAAGCAGCAGGCTTACACGATCGGCGCCAACGACCAGCTGCTGACCGCCAAGGACTACCTGCCGCTGATCGTCGCCTATCATAACGGCGCACCGGTCAAGCTTTCCGATGTCGCCGGCGCGATCGACGACGCGGAGAACGTCAAGGCCGCGGCGTGGATGGACACCACGCCCGCCGTGATCGTCAACGTTCAGCGCCAGCCCGGCGCCAACATCATCGCCGTCGTGGACCGCATCAAGGCCCTGATGCCGCGCTTGCAGGCCTCGCTGCCCTCGTCGGTGAAGGTCGAGATCCTGACCGATCGCACCACCACGATTCGCGCCTCGGTGGCGGACGTGCAGTTCGAGCTGATGCTGACGGTGGCGCTGGTCGTCATGGTCATCTTCCTGTTTCTGCGCAGTCTGTCGGCGACGATCATTCCCAGCATCGCGGTTCCGCTCTCACTGATCGGAACGTTCGGCGTGATGTACCTGCTCGGCTACAGCCTCGACAACCTGTCGCTGATGGCGCTTACGATTTCGACCGGCTTCGTCGTTGACGACGCGATCGTGATGATCGAAAACATCTCGCGCTTCATCGAGGAAGGCGACCCGCCGCTTCAGGCCGCGCTCAAGGGCGCCGAGCAGATCGGCTTCACCATTCTTTCGCTCACCATCTCGCTGATCGCGGTGCTGATTCCGCTGCTGTTCATGGGCGATATCGTCGGCCGCTTGTTTCGTGAGTTCGCGGTCACGCTAGCGGTGACGATCCTGATGTCCGCGGTCGTCTCGTTGACGCTGACGCCGATGATGTGCGCGAAGCTGCTGCGGCATACGCCCGAGCGTGAGCAGACCTGGTTCTATCGCAGGTCGGAAAAGGTATTCAAAGACACCATCGCGCTTTACGGCCGAACGCTCGAGTGGGTTCTTGAACGCGAAACCGCAACGCTGCTGATCGCGATCGGCACCCTGGTCCTGACCATCGTGCTCTACATCGTCGTGCCCAAGGGCTTCTTTCCGGTCGAGGATACCGGGGTTATACAGGGCGTTTCCGAAGCGCCGCAGAATGTATCGTTCGCCGCGATGGTGCGCGGCCAGCAGGCTTTGGCGCGGATCATTTTGCAGGACCCGGCGGTGGAGAGCCTGTCGTCGTTTGTCGGAATTGACGGCACCAACACCACCGTCAACAGCGGACGAATACTGATCAACCTGAAACCACTCGAGCAGCGCCAGGTGGATATCAGCACGGTTATCAACCGCCTGGCGCCGAAGTTGGCGACCGTCGCGGGGATGACGCTGTACTTGCAGCCGGTGCAGGATCTGACGGTCGAAGACCGCGTGAGCCGCACGCAGTATCAGTACAGTCTCGAAGATCCAAGCGCCGGCGAATTGAGTCTCTGGACCGGCAAACTCGTGGATAAGCTCAAGACGCTGCCCGCCCTGCGCAACGTCGCCACCGACCAGCAGAACGGCGGCCAGCAGGAGCATATCGTCATCGATCGGCTGACGGCTTCGCGCCTGGGTATCACCCCAAATCTGATCGACAACACCTTGTACGACGCCTTCGGACAGCGGCAGGTGTCGACGATTTTCACGCAGTTGAATCAGTATCACGTGGTGCTCGAAGTGGCGCCGGAGTTTCAAAACAGTCCGCACGCGCTTGATGATATCTATATTCGCTCAGCCGCGGGCGGTGAGGTGCCGCTGAGCGCCTTCACCCACTTCGAACCGGGGGCGGCCCCGCTCGTCGTCAACCATCAGGGCCAGTTTCCCGCGGTTACAATCTCCTTCGATCTGGCCCCGGACTACTCGCTGGGCGACGCGGTCTCCGCGATCGACCAAGCGCGCCAGGAAATCGGGATGCCGGCAAGTATCGAGGCTTCGTTCCAGGGCACCGCCGCCGCGTTCCGGGCGTCGTTGAAGAACGAGCCGCTGCTAATCCTTGCGGCGCTGGTCACCGTGTACATCGTGCTCGGGGTTCTTTACGAGAGTTACATCCACCCGGTCACGATTCTCTCGACCCTGCCTTCGGCCGGCGTCGGCGCGATCCTCGCTCTGATGATCTGCGGTCAGGATCTAAACGTGATCGCGCTCATCGGCATCATCCTGCTGATAGGTATCGTGAAGAAGAACGCAATCATGATGATCGATTTCGCCCTTGAAGCTCAGCGCAAGGAAGGCAAGCCGCCGCGCGAGGCGATCTTCCAGGCCTGCCTGCTGCGCTTCCGGCCCATCATGATGACCACGATGGCGGCGTTGCTCGGCGCATTGCCGCTCGCGCTGGGAACCGGCACCGGCTCCGAGTTGCGCCGCCCGCTCGGTATCGCAATCGTCGGCGGCTTGCTCGTGAGCCAGGTGCTCACGCTTTACACGACGCCGGTGATTTTCCTGACCTTCGACCGTTTGGCGACGCGAGTGGCGAAGTGGCGGACAAGAGATGTTGTTCCTGAGACCGTCCCGGCTCAAGCGTCATGAGCATTTCCGAACCCTTCATCCGCAGGCCGGTCGCCACCACGCTGCTGACCATTGCGCTCGCGCTCGGGGGTGCGATCGCATTCCGGCTGCTTCCGGTTGCGCCGTTGCCGCAGGTCGAGTTCCCAACGATTCTGGTCACGGCGGCGTTGCCCGGTGCGAGTCCGGAGACGATGGCTTCGTCGGTGGCGACTCCGCTCGAGCGCCAGTTCGGCCGTATCGCGGGTCTGACGGAACTGACTTCGACCAGCTATCTCGGCGCCAGCATCATCGTTTTGCAATTCGACTTGAACCGCAATATCGACGCCGCCGCGCGTGACGTGCAGGCCGCGATCAATGCCGCGGCGGGGCAACTGCCGTCGACTCTGCCGAGCAAGCCGACCTATCGAAAGGTCAACCCCGCCGATGCGCCGATCCTGATTCTCGGGCTGACCTCGGACGCCGTACGCCCGGGAATGATGTACGACGCGGCTGATTCAATCCTTGAGCAGAAACTTTCGCAAATAGACGGCGTCGGCCAGGTGATGGTCGGCGGAAGCGCGCTGCCCGGTGTCCGGGTCGAACTTAATCCAACGCAGATGAGCAACCTCGGCGTCGGTCTCGAGGATGTGCGAACGGTCCTGGCCGCCGCCAATGCGAACCGGCCCAAGGGCGAAGTGGCGGACGCTAACCAAACCTGGGGGCTGAGCACGACCGATCAGCTGCTCAAGGCCGTGGACTACCAGCCGCTGATCGTTCGCTACACCAATGGCGCCGCGGTGCGGCTTTCCGATATCGCATTGGTTCGAGATTCAGTCGAGAACGTCCGCGCCGCAGGGATGCTCGATGGCAAGCCCGTCATCGGCGTTATCATTTTCCGCCAGCCCGGCGCGAACATCATCGATACCGTCGATCGAATTTACGCTGCGTTGCCCCAGTTGCGCGCCTCGATCTCGCCCGCAATCAAGCTCTCCGTAATCTTGGACCGTACCACCACCATCCGCGCCTCGGTGCGCGACGTCGAGTTCACGCTGTGCATTTCTACCGCGCTCGTGATCATGGTGGTGTTCCTGTTCCTGCGCAATCTGCGCGCCACGTTGATTCCGGGAGTGGTCGTTCCGCTTTCATTGGTCGGAACATTCGGCGTGATGTACCTGCTCGGATACAGCCTCGACAACCTCTCGCTGATGGCGCTTACGATCTGCACCGGCTTCGTCGTTGACGACGCAATTGTCGTTATCGAGAACATTTCCCGCTACCGCGAACAGGGGATGGCGCCGTTCGAAGCCGCGATCAAGGGCGCCGCGGGCATCGGCTTCACGGTGATCTCGATCAGCATCTCGCTGGTCGCGGTCTTTATCCCGATTTTGCTGATGTCCGGAATCGTCGGCCGGCTGTTCCGCGAGTTCGCGGTCACCTTGTCGGCCGCGGTTCTCGTTTCATTGGTCATTTCGCTCACCACGACGCCGATGATGAGCGCGCAGTTGCTCAAGCCGCATGGCGAAGAGAAACATGGCCGCTGGTACCAGGCGAGCGAGCGCTTTTTCAAGGGGATGCTGGACCATTACGAAAGCAGCCTGTTGCGGGTTCTGGACCATCAGCCGCTTACCCTGCTGGTCGCGCTCGGGACGCTCGCGCTGAGCATTTTTCTGTTCATGGTCGTGCCCAAGGGATTCTTCCCACAGCAGGATACGGGGCGCCTGATGGGCGCGGTGCAGGCCGACCAGGACACTTCATTCCAGGCGATGCACGATCGGCTTACCGAACTGGTCGCAACCATCGATAAAGACCCGGCCGTGGACAACGCGATCGCATTCACCGGCGGCAGTGGCGCAACCAATACCGCGAACTTGTACATTGGCCTCAAGCCCTTGAGCGAGCGGAGAATCAGCGCCGATCTGGTTATCGGCCGCATCCGCAAGGAGGTCTCCCACGTCCCCGGCGTCAATCTCTATCTGCAGGCCACACAGGATCTGCGCATCGGCGGCAGAGGCAGCAACGCGCAATATCAGTTCACGCTGCAGAGCGACGACCTCAATGAGCTCAACCAATGGGCGCCGAAGGTGCTCAAGAAATTGCGCACCGTTCACATTCTCACCGACGTCAGCAGCGATCAGCAGAATAGCGGCCTCGAGGCCAACGTCGTAGTCGATCGTGACACTGCTTCGCGCCTGGGACTCTCGCAACAGGCGATCGACGATACGCTCTACGACGCGTTCGGGCAGCGGCAAGTCTCCACGATGTACACGCCGCTGAACCAGTACCATGTCGTGATGGAGGTCGCGCCGCAGTTCTGGCAGAACCCCGAGTCGCTTGACCTGATCTACGTGCGCTCCAACACGGGGCAGCTGGTCAAGCTCGGCACCTTCACGCACTTCGCGCCCGAAATGACCGCACTCGCGGTTAACCACCAGGGTCAGTTTCCTTCCGTGACGATCTCGTTCAATCTCGCGCCGGGAGTCGCTCTGGGCGATGCGGTTGACGCGATCACGCGAGCCGAGGCGCAGATTCACCTGCCCGCCGGCATTCGCGGAACATTCCAGGGGACCGCACAGGCGTTCCAGGATTCGCTCAAGAACGAAGGCTTCCTCATCTTCTTCGCACTCTTCGCCGTGTACATCGTGCTCGGCATTCTCTACGAAAGTTACATCCATCCGATCACGATTCTCTCGACGCTGCCCTCGGCCGGCGTCGGCGCGATGCTCGCGCTGCTCCTGTTCCACATCGATCTGAGCGTGATTGCGCTGATCGGAATCATCCTGCTGATAGGTATCGTCAAGAAAAACGCGATCATGATGATCGACTTCGCGCTCGAGGCTCAACGCGGCGAAGGCAAGTCGCCGCACGACGCGATCTACGAAGCGTGCGTGCTGCGTTTTCGCCCGATCATGATGACCACGGCGGCGGCGCTGCTCGGCGGGCTACCGCTCGCGCTGGGCACCGGCACCGGCTCCGAGATGCGCCGCCCGCTTGGCATCGCGATCGTTGGCGGACTGCTGGTGAGCCAGGTGCTGACGCTCTACACGACGCCGGTGATCTATCTGTATATGGATCGGCTCAGCGCTGGATGGTCGAAACTGTGGAGGCGGGCGCTGGGGCGCCCAACAACGGCGCCGGCCGACTCGCGCGCATGATTCATGTGGCGATTCAGACCTGATAGCCACTTCGTTAGCTACTTAGTAATGGCGGCGGTCGCTTTTTCACCCAGTTGGCCGCCTGATCGTACGCATGCGCCAGTTGCATGCAGGCCAGCTCGGCGTGGTTCGGGCCCACAATCTGAATGCCCATCGGCAACCCGCGTTCGTTGAAGCCGGCCGGTGCGCCGAGCGCCGGGCAGCCCGACATCGAGATCGGAATCATCACTTCCATCCAGCGATGGTAAGTATCCATGGATGCGCCGCCGACCTCTTGGGGCCAATGTAGCGCCGCGTCAAACGGAAAGACCTGGCCGGCGGGCGCGATCATGAAATCATACTTCTCGAAGAATCCGCGCACCGCTTGATACCACGCCGTGCGCACCGTGAGCGCGTCCGCGATTTCCAACGCGCCGGCCTCGAGGCCGTTTTCGACCTCCCACTGCAGTTCGGGTTTCATCAGCGCGCGCCTGGCAGGATCGGCATAGGCCCCGTTGAGCATCGCTGCAATCTGCCACGCCCGAATCTTGCGCCAGCTATTCCACACCGGCTCCAGCGGATAGTCGGGTGTCGCGGGTTCCACCGTGCATCCGAGCGCCTCGAACACCTTGAGCGCGCCTTTGCAGAGATCGAGCACGCCTGATTCGAACGGGATGTGTCCGCCAAAGTCTCCGACCCATCCGATACGCGTCCCTTCGAAGTCGCGCCCGAGCGGCCCCGCAAACTCAGCCGGGTGCTGGCGAATCGAAAGCGGCGTGCGCGCGTCGTATCCGCCGATCACCGACAGAAACATCGCGAGGTCCGGCACCGTCCGCGCCATAGGGCCGTGCACCGAAATCGACGGCATAAAGACCTCGTTGAACGGCGATGGAACCCGGCCAAACGAAGTTCGCAATCCGAACACGTTGTTGAACGCGGCGGGATTTCGGAGCGAGCCGCCGTTATCGCTGCCGTCCGCGACTGGCACCATCCTGAGCGCGAGCGCGACGGCAGCGCCGCCGCTGCTACCGCCACACGTCTTCGATTGATCGTAGGCGTTGAGCGTAGTGCCAAAGACGGGATTGTAGGTTTGCGATCCCAATCCAAACTCCGGGACGTTTGTTTTTCCGATAATGATCCCGCCCGCAAGCCTGATTCGCTCGACCAGGATTGAGTCCGCAGGCGGAACAAAATTCTTGAGCAGCGGCGAGCCCATCGTGGTGCGGATGCCCCTGGTCGGCTCGAGATCCTTGATCGCATGCGGAAAGCCGTGCATCCAGCCAAGGTGCTCGCCGCGAGCCAGTTGCGCGTCGCGAATTCTGGCCTGGTCGAGCAGATCCTGCCGCGGCAAAAGCGAAACGATCGCGTTGACGCGCGGGTTCAGGCGATCGACCTGATCGAGATACGCGTTCATCACCTCGACGCAAGAGACCCGCTTCGACTTGATCGCGCTCGAAAGCGCGACCGCATCGAGTTTTATAATTTCCGCGATGTCCGACGCCTTGCTCACGATTTCGTTGTGTCGATCGCGCAAGTTTGCGCTACGTCCCATCCAATCTCGGCCATCAGCCTCGCCCTCGATCCACGCTCCGCCGCATTGGCGCCGCTTGCGTTGCCAAGTTTCGCGCGCATCGCAATTCCCTGTGCCATGGCGGCGGCACGAAAAAACGAGAACGCCACAAAGAACATCAGGTCGGGGACGCTGACCCGGCCAACGCGCCGGCAGTATGCGGCGACAAATTCTTCCTCGCTCGGAATTCCAGCCGCGCTCAGATCCATGCCTTGAAAACTCAACACGCCGTCGATGCCGGGCGGGCAATGGTAAGGACGCAAGGCCCACGCCAGGTCGCCCAGCGGATGCCCGAGCGTCGAGAGTTCCCAGTCCAGCACCGCGACCACGCGCGGCTCGACCGGATGGAAGACGATGTTCTCCATGCGATAGTCGCCGTGCGCGATCGTCGTCTCGTCAGCCGGGGGGATACGCCGCCCAAGCCATTCGATCAGGCGGTTCATCTCCGGGATCTCGCCGATTTTCGAGGCTTCGTACTGCTTGGACCAGCGCGCAACCTGGCGTGCGACGTACGCATCCGGCCGGCCGTAGTCGCCAAGTCCCACCGCGCGAAAGTCAACCTTGTGCAACCGCGCGAGCACGTCGTTCATCGAGTCGTAGCACGCCGCGCGCTCGTGCGCGCTCGACTCGGGCATCATCGGATCGCGCATGACGCGCCCCTCGACAAAGTCCATCACAAAGAATGCGGTGCCGATGACGCCGGCGTCCTCGCACAGCAGGTGCGCGCCCGGGACCGGCACCTCGGTTGCCGCCAGCGCCTTGATGATTCGAAATTCGCGCTCGACCTGATGGGCAGACTGGAGCAGGGTTCCCGGCGGTTTCTTGCGCATGACGAAACGCGCGTCCAGGGTTTCAAGCAGGTATGTGGGATTGGATTGCCCGCCGACGAACTGTCGAACCGCAAGCGGACCGCGAAAGTTTGGCACCCGCCCGCTCAGATAGTGTTCGAGACGGGCTTGGTCGAAACGATGACTCGCGCGGACCGCTGTGACGCCGTCTTCGATCGTCATTATTTCGCGCTCCCGATCTGAGGCTCTAGCACGCAGCTCTGGATCTCGGTCTGCGCCGCATCAGTGTCGACAGGATTGAGATGCGGCGTGGCAGTCAGGAGGCCCCATCCAAGTTCCTCTCTTATGTAGTAGGACCGCCGCTCGGTTTGGAATTCGACCTCGTCGGTGCCGGCGTCGGTCTGAATGCTGCAAACGATCTTCGCTCCGGCGGGAACGATGAACGCATGATAGCCGCCCGGACCGATCCGCGCCGTGTCCTCACCGCATGTAACCGCGGGGCGAAGCGCCGACGACCCGTAGCTGTAAGGCCGGTACACGTAAATCACCGCGTTGCCGGGGGCTGACGTGATTTTTTCAAACGGTTGTCCCTGCACGGCGCATCCGAATCCGACAGTGGCGACGACGCCGAGCAAAAGTACCAGCAGCCGGCGATTCATCGGCCAACGGCAGCAGTTGGAGATTTGCCGGCGCTGGCGACCGCATCCGCCAACCTGGCCTCATCGCTGTAGAGCTTTTGATCGATCCTATTCCTGACCGCGGCGCGCGCAGCGTCGTCCACCTGCTTGTGGGTGGGCTGCGAGTACATGCTGTACGATTTCGAGACGTGCTCCTTGGCGGTGTAGTCGCCGAGTATTGTGTCGCCGGCGCTGATCGACAAAGACGCAAACGCGGTCGTCCCGATATCGCCGAGTGGAGCACCGACCAGGTTGGCGGGATCCAGCGCGGAAACAATCAGCGGGACGTGATAGTCGTCGTGCGTCAATTCCTCGCGATAGGTGAACGTCACGGGTGAAGTGTTCGACAGGGACATCGCCACCGCGGGTGGAAGTTCAGCCGGGTCCCCGGCGATCAACCGGCCCTTGAATGGCAACGGATGCGCCGGCTGGTCGGTGACCTTGGGCGCGATTACAAGTTGCGAATCCGATAGGGACGCGCTTGCCGGTTGCGATTGCGATTGTTCCGGTTGCTGAGTGCCGCAGCCGAACGCGGCGGTCGCAGCAAAAAGCGCGGCGAGAGCAAGTGCATGTCTCATGACATCGCGGCGTCGTGAGCCGGGTGCTCGGGATTCACTGATTCAATCTCTCGCGACGCCATATAGCCATAGTATCAGAAAATTCCGGCCAAGCTTTACCGGGCATCACGAACGCGCCGCAGCATCCTGCTTGCGGCGCCTGCGCGGGCGGCGCGCAGCGGGAGGAAGGAGAAGAACTTAATTCTAGCGAAACCCACCGTGGGTTCCGCGCCTCCCTGGGCAGGGGCCAGCCCCTGCACCATAGCAAGGAGAAGAAAAGATCCGGGCTTCGCCCTGTGAGAAGGGGTCGTGAGGGACTTACCTCGCCCGCGCGCGCTGGATCGGTTCGGCGCGAGCCAGCGCGTGAGCCTTTGAAATGGTTGCGAGCGGTCGTCGCGAGGAGGGTCCACCTTCGACGCCTCGCCCCCTTCGGATCCCACAGATACAAGCACGGACGGTGCCGCTTCGATTCTCCAGTTGCAGCTGCCGAGTACCGCCGGTACCATCCCAGATGGCAGGTGGGGTGACTACTCGAGAGCGTGGCACTACGGCGGCGTATTTTGGGTTTCTGATATGCTTTATTTAGGGGGTAGTACCCCTCAGACTGGTTACATAGCCGAGATATTTCCTTAGAGCGCGGGCCTGAACAGCATGATGTCGATACAAGGCTCAAGGGAGAAGGAGCGACTGCTAATGAAGCTATTGGTCTTTGCGTTGTGGTTCATGTTTTGGGCCATGCAGTCCAGTTAGCATTCGCTCAAGGATCACCTGCCCCCGTCGCGAGTCCTTCTGCCGCGCCAGATCCCTTCACGGGAGGCATCGCACCTGCTGCCGATCCGTTCGCGGAAGCCTACCATCCGCCGTATCTTGGAGTCTGCCTTACGCCTGGACCAAGATACGATTTCTCTGATCCAAATTGCTCCTGGGGTCCCGCTCCGCCACCACCCCAGACGGATCTTAACATTAGCTCGTCCGCAACCGAATGCGCGCAATTGTATGGCAAAAGCGCGGTCGTGGACCCTTCAGTCCCAACCACATTCAAGTTCAACCTCCCGCAACAGGAGCTCCAAGGCCCTGATTGGTGCTGGGCCTTTGAGGCGCAGCTCATGGCCGCTGGGTACGCCCCGGTCCAGGATCTAAACGATCCGACTCTGATTAGGATCGTGCCTATAGCTCAGGCTACTACGAACTAGCGAGATCGGGTGGAGTGGCTGCGCGGTGTGGGGTCCAGATCGTCATGAATCGTACGGAAGGGCGATAGTAATGAAGCGTTCACTGAAGGCACTTCTCTTCTTCTGGTCCTTCATGCTGACCTCCGGAGTGTCTGCCTGGTCAGGAAATTTCGCTGTGTTACCGAGTACCGATGGCGAAATCAGGGTCACTCCGTTGGTTTTGAAACCCTTCCGAAGAGCTTTGGGGAGTTGCGATGTAAACTGCATGCGTAAGGTCGAGTTGTACTTCCATGAGATCGACCGATCTGAGGATGGTACGCTGAGCATCCAAGTTAATTCAGTAGACTGTGCGACCACACTCGGTGAGCCTTGCCAGCCCCCGTTCGCGGATTTCAGTCCGGAGCCCGTCACAGGCACAGGAAAAAAGGTCCATACTCACCTGGAACTGCTGCCAGACCCGTGCTTTTCTTATACGCTAAACGTTACGTGCGGCAAAGAAGGGGCTACAGAGACAGTGAGTGTGGAGGTGACTACGCGCCTACCTGAAGGAGCGTCATGCACCGAGTAGAAATGGCCGCGTAAGCGCTCCAACGTCCTGCTTGACCCATCGAGCAAATCGACACTAGCGCGCCATCTCATCACGCCGGCACGAGTTCCACGAGCGGAATATCGCGCGAGGTCTTTTGCTGGTAGTCGTTGTAGGTCGGGTAGATGGCGACGAGCTTGGGCCAGGTCTCTTTCTTTTCCTCTGCCGTAAGCGTCCGTGCCCGGTAAGTGCCGCGCGACGAGCCAATCTCCACCTTTACTTCGGGATTCGCCACCAGATTCAGGTACCATGCGGGCGGCTGGTCATTTCCGCCGTACGACGCAACGATGTAAACGCGTTCGTCTTGTTGGTAGTAAAAGAGCGGCTTAGAGATTTCCCGGCCGGTTTTCCGGCCGCGAGTCGTCAGGATCAACGTATTGCGATTGAGCGGAGTTGCGCCACCCCACATCCGGTAGAAACGCAAATGCATCCAGCTTAGCCATCGCACTAACTCGCGCGTCACGGGATCGATCTTCACGGCACACCTCGACTGGTTATTGTAATCGTCCAATCCATTGCTGACCTGGCCCTATCTTCGTCCAGCGACGACGCCGCTGGCGATATAGACGGTGCCGCCGAGCAGCTGCTCCACCTCGAGCTCCGACACCAGCGGCTCGAGATGGCTCCAGGGACGCGCGAGGCCCTCGCGCGTGCTCGTCGATCGCATCGCGGCGTTCCACACCAAGAGATTCAGCGGCATCGCCAGGATAGGCGCCCACTTGAGTCCGGCCGCGACGATCCGCCCGCCCGGCTTGAGATGGCGGCATACGTTGGCGAGCGCGTTGGGCGTGCGCATTATGTCGTGCGTGAAATGAAACAACGCCGCGTCGGCCGCCAGCGGTATAGCGGCTTCCTCGACCGAGGCCGAGACCAGCGCGACGTTCTTCCAGCCGTTCTCAGCCGCCCGCGTGCGCGCCCGCCCGAGCATCTCAGGGCTCTGCTCGATTCCGACGATCGAGCCTTCGGGGCCGACCAGGCCTTCCAGCGCCGTAAAACTCAGCCCGGTGCCGCAGCCGACATCCAAAACCCGGTTGCCATTTTTCAGACGGAGCAGATTGATGACGCGTTGCCGCACGGGCTCGAACAATGCGAGCTCGAGATCGTAGATGCGGGCGCGCGAGCGATATTGGCGCAGCGCGGTGGATCGGTTCGGCGCGAGCCAGCGCGTGAGCCTTTGAAATGGTTGCGAGCGGTCGTCGCGAGGAGGGTCCACCTTCGATGCCTCGCATTACCGAGTATCACGAAACTGCCCCAACATCGTGCTTGTAGTCGATCGAGCGAATCGACACCAGCGTGCCGTTTTGCTACCTAAAACAACTCGTTCGTACAGGTCGCGTGGTTATATGCTGCGTATTACAAAATGGCGCAGTCCTTGCAAGCATTGATGCGGCGGATTGAGTCTATGAGCAAGCGGATATGGGTCTTCGCGATCACCCTGGCGATCGGTGGGTTGGCTGTGGGCATCATCCCGATCTCAGTGCGGGCGCTTTCCGGCGCAACGTCCGCGCCAGCTCAGATTACGGACCCGGTTAACGACAATGACGTTATCTCGATCCCGGGCAATATCCGTCCCGAGGCGACGGCCGCCAATGATCGCGGGCGCGTGCCCGACGATTTTCCGCTTGACCATCTGATCGTTCTGCTGCGGCCCTCGCCACAACGGGAGCGCGCACTGGAGCAATTGCTCGGCGAGCTCGAAGATCCAAATTCGCCAAACTACCACCGTTGGCTGACCGCGGATGAGTTTGGACAGCGTTTCGGCGCAACCCCGCGGGACATCGACACGATCGCCGGATGGCTTCGAGCGCACGGGTTCCGAGTGAATTACATTTATCCGAGCGCAATGCTGATCGATTTTTCGGGGACTGCGGGATCGATACGCGACGCCTTCCACACCGAGATTCATTCGCTGTCGGTAAACGGCCAAAGCCATTTCGCCAATATGAGCGATCCCGGCATACCGGCCGCGCTCTCGCCGGCGCTGGCGGGAGTGGTATCGCTCAATGATTTCCGGCCGCACCCGATGTATCAGCGGCGCGCGGACTACACGACCGGCAGCGGTGATCATCTGGTGGTGCCCGCTGACCTTGCCACCATCTATGACTTCAATCCGCTATTCGCCGCGGGATATACAGGCAAGGGACAGACGATCGTAACGGTCGAGGACACCAATCTTTTCACTACCACAGACTGGACGACGTTCCGCAGCGTGCTGGGCCTTAGCGCATTTACCTTCGGCTCCCTGACGCAGGTTCATCCGGCGGGCACCGGAGGCACCTGCACTAATCCGGGAGTCAACGGCGATGATGGCGAAGCGGCAATCGATGTGGAGTGGGCCAGCGCGGCGGCGCCCAACGCGGCGATTGAGCTGGCATCGTGCGCGGACACGAGCACAAACTTCGGCGGATTCATCGCGCTGGCTAATCTGCTCAGCGAATCCGGCACCCCGCCTGCGATTGTGAGCATCAGCTACGGAGAGGCCGAGGCGCAGCTGGGCGCAACCACCAACGCCTACATCAATTCCCTCTATAGGCAGGCGGTGGCCGAGAGCGTCTCCGTATTCGTGTCGTCGGGCGATGAGGGCGCGGCAAGCGCTGACGCGGGCGCATCGGTGGCGACACACGGCATAGCAGTGAGCGGATTCACCTCGACGCCGTACAACGTGTCGGTGGGCGGCACCGATTTCGGCGACACTTACGCGGGTACGGTAAGTAGCTATTGGGGATCGACGAACAGTTCTACAGATGGATCGGCGCTGTCCTATGTTCCGGAAATTCCCTGGAATGACTCGTGCGCCGGTGAATTGCTCTCCTCGTTTGAAGGCTATCCCTCGCCGTTCGGAACCCTTGGATTCTGCAACAGCACGCCGGGAAAGTCATTTCTAACGACAGTGTCGGGAAGCGGAGGACCGAGCGGCTGCGCTGCGGGAACGCCATCCACCAGCGGTGTCGTGAGCGGAAGCTGCGCCGGTTATAGCAAGCCCCCGTGGCAATCGATTTTTGGCAATCCCGCCGATGGAGTGAGAGACATTCCCGACGTCTCACTGTTCGCCGCCAACGGATTGTGGGGACACTACTACGTAGTCTGCTATTCAGATACGAGCAATGGCGGCGTGTCGTGCTCGGGAGCTCCTGATACCTGGGCCGGATACGGTGGAACGTCAGTTTCCGCGCCGATAATGGCGGGAGTTCAGGCGCTCATCAATCAGCGTACCGGCAGCCGCCAGGGAAACCCCAATCCAACTTACTATTCGCTCGCTGCGGCAGAGTACGGCGCCAGCGGCAATTCGGCCTGCAATTCGAGCTTGGGGAACGCCGTCAATCCATCGTGCATCTTTTATGACGTCACGCTCGGCGACATGGATGTCGATTGCACGGGCACCCATAACTGCTACACGCCGTCGGGCAAATACGGAGGCCTATCAACTTCCAATTCCGCGCTTCAGGCTGCCTATGCGGCCGGGGCCGGCTGGGACTTTGCGACCGGGATCGGCACCGTCAATGCGAATAACCTGGTGATGGCATTTGGATCGCCGGCAGTCACCCCAACCCCGACAGCCACGCCGACCGCCACGGCGACCTCGACGCACACCGCGACAGCTACCGCCACCGCGACGCAAACAGCAACGCCTACAGTGACGGCTACTCAGACCGCAACTGCCACGGCCTCGCCGACCGTCACGGCCACGGCCTCGCCGACCGGCACTGCGACGCAAACCGCAACGCCAACAGTGACGGCCACTCAGACCGCGACTGCAACCGCAACGGCGACCTCGACGCGCACGGCGACAGCTACCGTCACTGCGACGCAAACAGCAACGCCTACAGTGACGGCTACTCAGACCGCGACTGCAACCGCAACGCCAACAGTAACACCGACCGCAACCTCGACTGCCACGGCCACCGCGACAGCAACACCGACTAAGACTGCGACGCAAACCGTAACGCCAACAGTGACGGCCACTCAGACCGCGACTGCAACCTCGACTGCCACGGCCACCGCGACCGCGACGCCAACAGTGACGGCAACACGGACGGCGACAGCCACGCCGACGGCGACGCCGACTACCTCCATGACGGTGACTGCTTCGCTCGCATTCGGCAACGTTGCTGTTGGCCAGGCGGTCACGAAGAATCTGAAGGTTGCCAACACCGGCAAGACCAACCCGCTGATCATCTCAGGCGCGACATCGTCCGACCCGGCTGAATATGCCCTAAGCGGCACAGGGACATGCGGTGCGATTCCCGTGACGGTCGCGCCCAAGAAGTCGTGCACGCTCGGGGTCGCATTCACGCCAAGCGCAACCGGCACGCACAGCGCAACGCTGACAGTCAACGACAACACCGCCAGTAGCCCACAGCACGTGGCGCTCAGCGGCACCGGCATTGTCGATCTGACGACCTCGACGACCAGCTTGGTATTCGGCAGCATGAAGTTCGGCGCCAAGGCGGCGAAGTCCTTCAGCTTGACCAATCATCAGACCCAGCCGGTGACGCTGAGCGAAAACTTTGGCGGGACCAACGCCACCGACTTCTCGATTACCGGCGGCACCTGCACGGCGAAGCTTCCCGCCAACGCGGTTTGCACGATCACCGTGACCTTCACGCCCGGCGCTCTGGGGACGGAATCGGCGACGCTGTCGGTCGCTGACAGTCCCGATCCGCTCAGTCCTTACACGGTTGCGCTCAGCACCGGCCCGACGATCCCGGCGACGGTCACGCCGATCACGCTTGCATATGGCAGGTTGACGGCCAGGACATCGCCGAAGACCAGGACGGTGACGGTCACCAACCTGTCGAAATTACCGCTGCCCGTGAGCGAGAGTTTCAACGGGACGAACGCGGGCGACTTCGCAGTAACAGGCGGCACGTGCGGGGCAACGGCGGCAGCAAATTCATCGTGCACGATAGCGGTGACGTTTAAACCCACGGGCGGCGGATCGTCAAGGAGAGCCAGCATGACGGTGAACGTCGGCAGCGATCCGAGCGCCTCGCATAACGTCAGGCTCTCGGGGACCGGCTCCTGAGCGGCAGGATGCAGGGGCTTGCAGTGGCGTCTTTTTGAAGACTCGCGCAGACTTGGCGCGAAACTCTTCTACTTACCGAACTCGATCGGCTGCGGACAGGCCGAGCCGCCCGCGTTGTAGCCGTAAACCATCTCGCCGCCGATGTCCGCGCCCGCCGCTATCAACCCCATGACTGCGATCAGGCCGGCGAGAAACAGGTACCGTCCCCGCGCCGGCATCGGCCGCGTCGCGAGCGCCCACACCGTCAGCACGCCCGTCACCGCCGACGCCGCGACCATCAGATGCTTATGATTGCGCAGCAGTTCGTGGCGGACCGATACCGAGACCATCAGGCCGGGAGCCGCATAGAGACCGCTGGCAACCGCCGCCGCCGCGCCAAGCGCGCCCAGCATCAGCATCCAGAGCGCCGCCCACTTAAGCCCATCGCTCGCGCTAATCGACGCGAGGAAATAAAGGAGCGCCGCGCCATAGAGAAACGCGATCGGAAAATGCACCAGGAGGGGATGGATATTCTGCAGGTGCGATGCGCCCGGCAGAATGCGCTCCAACACGACGAGGTTTGCCCGCGGCTACTTCACTGACTCGACGACAATGTATTCCGTGCCGTTCTTGTTGTATTCCTTGCCCGTCACCGTCACCTGGTCTTCCATGTGCTTGATAACGCTTTCGGGAAGCGGCGACCCTTCCTTGTTCGGCAACACGATGTAGGATTTCTCGGTTCCTTTTTCGATAAGTATCACCGGAACTCCCTTGGATACGCATTTGATCGCGCACGCCTTGTGGCCCGCGCCCTTCGCGCCCATCGTGGTGTAGCAGTACGCGTCTTCGAGATTGCCGGTGACCGATATCGCGCTGCCGTCGGCCGCCAGCACCACGCCAGCCGGTCCAATCGCAACAACGAAAACGAGTCCAAGACCGAAACCGAAATTCGCCAGTCGATTCATGGTTAACCCCTGAAAAACCCGAAAATGATCAAGTGATCAACGCGCGGCGGCGTGAAGCGCGCAATGCGCTCCCATGCCGTGGCTGCCGCCGGTGCAACACGACGCGCTCGGGCAGCATGACTCCTTCTTTTGGCAACATTCGGGCGTATCCGACGCACGCGTGCCGGTCGCGGAGGAAATTCCAAATGGCGCGACCATCACGGTTGCCAACAAAGCCATGAGCGCGAGTTTCTTCATGATGAAATTCTCCCCGATATTCCAACCGACGGCAAGCCCGGGCTTCACAATCGACGAAATGCAAGCCTAGCGGCGATACGAGCGGGCTTCAACCGTCGAGCTGACATCGCCGCCACCGAACATCTCGCGCCATCCCTTGCGGCGCGGCGCCCCGGGCAATCGCGCACCCAAGCGCTGCAGGTGCAGCTCGAGAATCTGCTTGAGTTCCTCGTTGAGCCGTTCGATTTCGATTTCCTCGGGCATCTTGGGCCGCGGCTGCCCTTCGGTAATTCCGCCGCGGCGCCGGCCGTAGAGCTGCTGCAAGCGCAACTCCGCCTTCGCGAACATCGCTTTGTACTTATAGTCGAGCCGGCTGAGTGCGTCGGTCATCGCGGCCAGCGCCACAAACCGGCGCCGCATCCGCCACCATTCGAACAGCGTCAGCAATATCGCACCGAGCATGAGCAGCGCAAAGAATCCCAGGCTGACGGCGGTTGCACGCCACCACGGCAGCAACTTGTTGCCAAGTTGCAAGTCCTGATTGTCGCCGGTCAGTTCCTGGACTTGCGCCTGGAGCGATTTGACCTGCTCCTGCGCCGAATCGGCCTTCTGCTCCGCCGTTTGCTGCTGTGCGCTCAGCGCCTCGACCTGTCCCTTGAGCGTATTAACCTCGGTGGTGAAAGGATGCGGAACCTTCAACACCTCGTCCACCTGCAGTTCGTCGTCAGGATGAATCCGGTTGGCGTGGGCGAGCTCATCGGCGGTGATCCCGAACATCTGCGCAATTGCGCCGATCGAATCGCCGGGGCGAACCGTGTAAGGGATGATGTTCGCGGGATGATCCGGCTTGGCGATGGGTCTTGGCGCCGGCTGATCCGCGGGCTGTTCCGTGTCGCGAGCCTCAGACGGTTCGGCCTCGCTCGGTGGACGCACGACTCGCGAGGGCGGCGCAGAGGGCGGAATCGTACTCTCGTTGAAATCGGATTGAGCGAACGCAAGTCCGCCGCCGACAACGATTAACGTCGCCGCGAGGGCCAGTCCGGATAAAGTTGAGCTGAACCGTCGCGCGCTCATAATGCACCCTTTGCCTGCCAACCCATTCCAGTATCCATCAGATTCCGGCGAGGGTCTAGGATGTGGCAAACATGCTACGAGCGCGCCGGTGGATGCAGCGCCGCGTAGGCAGCCCCCACCACACCGCCTCGCGGACCCAGCGCCGCACGCACGATCTTCGCCTGCGATGCGATCGCCGTGAAGGCCCGCTCATGCACCTGCGTCATCATCGCTTTGCGCATGTATGACAGCGCGCCGGCGACGCCACCCCCGATCACGACCAGCTCGGGATTGAAGATATTTAGAAAAGACGCAATCGCGATTCCGAGGTGATAGCCCGCCGTGGCGAACGCCTCGAGCGCGATTGCGTCGCCGCGGCGAGCCTGGGCCGACAGTCCGCGCACCGAGAAATTTCCCTCCGAATCAACGATTTGCGCCGGCAACGGCGCACCCGGCGACTGTCCCAGCCGCTGTTCGACCAGGCCGCGCAGCCCCGACGCCGATGCGTATGACTCCAGGCATCCGTTCGCTCCGCAGTCGCATCGCGGACCGTCCGGATCGACCGTGACATGCCCCAATTCGCCCGCCATCCCGCTTCGTCCGTGAACCAGTTTGCCGCCGACGATCAGTCCGCCGCCGACTCCGGTGCCGAGCGTCAGCAGCACGACGTCGCGCCGCCCGCGCGCCGCGCCAGTACTCGCCGAGCGCCCACGCGTTGGCGTCGTTCTCGACGATCACGTGGCGGCCGATCAGCGCTTCGAGCTTGCGCCGCAGCGGGTATCCGTGCCATGCGGCGACGTGCGGCGCCTGCATTACGGTTCCCGAGTGCACGTTTAGCGGTCCCGGCACCGCGACTCCGATCGCTCGCGGCGATCCAAGTCCGCGCCGGCGCGCGGTGTCCAGCAGATGAGTTAGTTGCGCGGCGATATTTTCGGCGACGGCTGCGGCCTGGCGCGACGCATGCGACGGCCCATGTTCCATCAGAATCACATCGCCGCCGCTGGCAGACACGGCTGCGCACCGGATATTGGTGCCACCCATATCCAATCCGACCGCCCATGCGCGCGTCATTTTCCAGATTCGCCCGGGAATTTCATCAGCGCGAGATGTTCGCGATTTCCGGCCCTGCCTTCAATCGGCGATTCGATTGTGCCGACCACATCGAGGCCGATACTCTCCGCGAACTCGACGATCCCCGCGACCGCTTCGCGCCGGAGTTTTTCGTCCCTGACGATTCCACCCTTGCCGACCTTGCCCTTGCCGACTTCGAACTGCGGCTTGATCAGCGCGACTATTTCAGCGCGCGGCGCGACCAGCGCCAGCACCGACGGAATCACCAGCCGCAGTGAGATAAAACTGGTGTCGATCGTCACCAACTCGGGCGCGTGGGGCAAGTCGTCGGGCGAGGCGAGCCGGATATTCATGCGGTCAAGCACGGTGACGCGCGGATCCTCGCGCAGCTTCAGCGCCAGCTGCCCGTAGCCGACGTCCATCGCGATCACGGCCTTGGCGCCGCGGCGCAGCAGCACGTCGGTGAAGCCGCCGGTCGATGCGCCCACGTCCAGCGCGAGCTTGCCCTCAACCGAGATGCCGAAATGCTCGAGCGCGGCGATCAGCTTGTACGCTCCGCGCGAAACGAACTGCGGCGCACCCGCCATCAGCGCGATGGGAGTTTCAGAATCGACCTTGAGGTCGGCTTTGTAGGCCGGCCGCGAGTTGACGCGCACGCGTCCGGCCATTATCAGGCGCTGGGCGATTTCGCGGCTGTCGGCCAGACCGCGGCGCGCCATTTCGGCGTCGAGCCTGAAGCGGACCAACGGCGCCACCGAGCGCCGCGGCTTGGGCTTGGTGCCTGGACCATTGCTAGAAGGGTGTTTCGTCGTCGTCCTTTGCGCCGGCGTGGTGCTCGTCCTCAGACGATGCTTCAAAGGGCGCCGTGCGCAGTTCGCCGCCGGCGCTCCGCGTTAGCAGTTCGACCTTGCGCTCGACTTCGTCGAGTTTCCCATTGAGCGCCTTCACCAGCATGACGCCGCGTTCGAAGGCTCCGATCGATTCTTCCAGCGTAAGCTCACCCGAATCGATCTGATTGACGATCGTTTCAAGATCCTTGAGCTCGTCCTCGAATTTTTTCGTCTTCGTGGCCATCGTCTAGATTGCGCGGGCGATCGCGCGCGCGCCGAGCCGTCCCCTGGCCAGCCTGATATCGAGCTCGTCGCCCGGCTTCACCATGGCCGCGTCGAGCACTGCGCGCGAATTGGTCTTGTTGATCACCACGGCGTAGCCGCGGTCGAGAACTTTCAGCGGCGACAAAGCGTCGAGCCGGCCCGCCAGCGCGCCGAGCTGGCGCCGCCTGCCTTCGAGCGCCGACAGCGTGCCGTGAACAAGGCTGTTGCCGAGCCGCGAGGTCGCAAGGCGCATCTCGCGCACCATCGCATCGGGACTGCGAAGACGCAGCCGCAATTCGCGGATGGTGCGCCGGCGCTCCGCGATTCGCGAAGACACCGCGTCCGCCAGTTCGCCCTCGATCCCGGCCAGGCGTTCGCGCGCCTCGGCGATAGCGACGCCGGGATGACGTATCCGCGCCGCCAGATCGTCGATCGATTCGCGCCGGCCCGACAGTTCCCGTTGCATCACGCTTGCAAGCGACGCGCCCAGCGATGCGACGCGTTCGGTCAACTCGACGAGGCTGGGCACCACCATCTGCGCGGCGGCGGTGGGAGTAGGCGCGCGCAGGTCGGCGACGAAATCGGCGATCGTATAGTCCACTTCGTGGCCGACGGCGGAAATTACCGGAATCGCCGACCGGAAAATCGCCCGCGCGACGATCTCTTCGTTGAACGCCCACAAATCTTCGAGCGAGCCACCGCCGCGTCCAACGATCAGCACCTCGGCGCGGCCGTCGCGATTGAGATCGGCGATCGCATCCGCGATCTCCTGAGCCGAGCCGTCGCCCTGCACCTTCGCCGGCCTGAAAATCACTTGCAGCTTCGGGAATCGATCGAACAAGATGCGCAACATGTCGCGCAGTCCCGCCCCGCCGCGCGCCGTCACGATTCCGATCCTGCGCGGCAGGTACGGCATCGCGCGTTTGCGCGCCCGATCGAACAGTCCTTCGGCCTCGAGCCGGCGCTTCAACTGCTCGAACGCGGCCTGCAGCGCGCCGACGCCGCGCGGCTCCATTTCCTCGGCGTAAAGCTGCAACGCGCCGCGCTGTTCGAAGATTTGCACCCGTCCGCGAACAATCACTTCCATCCCGTCGACGGCTTTGAACCGCATCCGGTTGAACGCCGACTTGAACATCACGACGTTGATCGCGCTGCGGGAGTCCTTGAGCGTGAAGTAAAAGTGATTCGACGGCGCCAGCCGCGCGTTCGAGATCTCGCCGACCACCCAGTGCTCGCCGAGCTTGGCGTCGAGCGCGTCGCGCACCATCCGCACCAGATCCGATACGCTGATCAGGCCCGAGCGATTGCCGCGGATCGAAAGATCGAGCTGCCCACCCATGGTCGTTCAGCTTATCAGAATGAGTTGCCAGATACCTATATGGCGCATTAGAAGAGCTTTTCGACGGCTGTTCTGGGTAAGCTCCAGCTGCCAACGGCCGTCGGCAACAACGACAGGCGCCCGCGTGAAAAAAAACGCGCCGGACATCATGATGCCCGGCGCGTTGCGATCAATTCCATTTCTATTGCCGTCGTCTAGTCGCCCTTCGACTTCGCGCTGTCGCTCTGAGCGGTGGATACCGCCGGCTGCGACTCGCCCTTGGCAAGCTGGAGCTTGAACGTGTTCCAATGCTTGAGGATGTCGATCGCGCGATCGAGCTGCACGTCCTTTTCCGCTTTGGCCTTGGCGCCCTTCGCGCCTGGCCCCTTGCCGCCCTTTTCGCTCCCGGCGCCAGGCGCCGCGCTCTCGCCGGTCGCCGGATTCTTGTCATTCTTCTTCTGCCCGTTCTGGAAATGATGGGGCAAATCAGACTCGTGGATTTCCGGATTTTCGTCGAACTCGGCGCCCTCCTGCGTTAGCGATGCGATCGTTTCCTTGGGCGGCTCGACATCGATGTCGGGTGTGATTCCCACCGCCTGGATCGAGCGGCCGGTGGGAGTGTAGTAGCGCGCCGTGGTCAGCCGCAGCGCGGAATGGTCGTCGAGCGGCAGAATCGTTTGCACCGAGCCTTTGCCGAAAGTCTGGGTGCCGAGAATGACGGCGCGCTTCTGATCCTGCAAAGCGCCGGCGACGATTTCGCTGGCGCTCGCGCTACCGCCGTTGACCAGCACCACCATCGGATAGTCATCGAAATCCTTCTTCTTGTGCGAGAAGTATTTCTGCTGCTGATTTTCCTCGCGGCCCTGCGTGTAAACGATCAGCCCGCCGTCGAGAAAATCGTCCGAAACCTTCACCGCCTGGTTCAGCAATCCGCCCGGATTGTCGCGCAGGTCGAACACAATTCCCTTGAGCTTGCCGTGCTCCTTCGCTTCGAACCCGTCAATCGCCTTCTCGACGCCCTCGCCCGTGTTCTCCTGGAAGGTGGTGACGCGGATGAAGCCGTAGCCGCCGTCAAGCATCTTCGACTTGACCGACTGAATCTTGATCACGTCGCGCGCGAGCGACACCGTAAACAGCTCGGGCACGCCGTTGCGATGAAGCGTCAGCCTGATCTTGCTGCCCTTGGGCCCGCGCATCCGCTTGACCGCCTCGGTCAGCGACATGTCCTTGGTGAAGTCGTCGTCGATCTTGATGATCTGGTCGCCGGCCTTGATTCCGGCGCGATACGCCGGCGTGTCCTCGATCGGCGCAACTACGGTGAGCGCGCCATTCTTGATGGTTATTTCGATTCCGAGTCCGCCGAAGCTGCCGCGCGTCTCGACTTCGAGGTCGCGGTACAGGTCGGGCGTCAGGTAGGCGCTATGCGGGTCGAGCGACGCCAGCATCCCGCTGATTGCGCCGTCGATCAGCTTTTTGGTCGAGACCGGTTCGACGTAGTTTTTCTGCACGATCGCCAGCACGCTCGCGAACGTGTCGAGCTCCTGGTAGGTGTCGTTCGAGAGCGCCTGGGCTCTGCGCACGGCGACCTCCTGCAGGACAAGGAAACAGGCGACCAGAGAGACCGCCAGCGTGATCGACCATCGATGTCTTTTGATCATTGACATTTATTCAGTGTCGCTTGGGACTCGAGATTATGAGTTTAAATATTTAAGCAGATGGCGCGCTCTAATGCATACGGCTGCGACGCCCCCCCCTCGTTACCGTAAATAATAGCAGATTTATCGCCCCGATCCTGCCCGCCGCGCGCCAGTTTTTGCGCCGCACCTCGATTGACGATCAGATGTGAAACCCACCGTGGGTTTCACACTTCCTTGGGCACGGGTGACCCCTGCACCCGGTATTAAGAATACGTGAAAATCTGCGCGGCGCATCTTTTCGCGACTACGCGATGGTAGAGCCGCGGGCGCGCGGTTTCTTAATACTGGCCAGCCGTGCCAACGGCCAGGGGTGACCCCTGCACGCGACGGTAAGAAAGATGTGGGACTTCGTCCCTGTTAGGAGTTTTTTTGTGTCATCCCGAGCGAAGCCGATGGACCCCGAATCCTTGCCCCGCCCGAGTTAGGATGTAGCGTTCCGCGCGACTTATTATCCGCCTCGCCCGCTTGGTTGCGGGAGAGGCCGCGCTCTTGGCGCGGGTGAGGGTGCAGATTTCACGGGAGGTGTCACAGACACACGGCAGCTGGCCGCCTAACGGCCGGTAGGTGAGGGTGCAGCTTCCGCCGCATTATTTCCTCTCCCTGTTAGGGAGAGGATGAAGGTGAGGGTCGTTGTACAGCGAGCATTTTTCGCGAGCGATTCAGGATTCTGCGTCTGCCCGCATTTCTTACCCGCCCGCTCTTATCTTTGCGTCATCCCGACCGAAGTGGAGGGACCCCGGCTCCTAATCTCTCCTTGTTCGAGGACGAGGTCGGCGCGTGCCGAGTGAAACCATTGGCCGCGCTGCGACTAGAAGTCTACTGCCCGCAGTTCCATCGTGACATCACGCACGCCGGGAGATTTCCAGACATCGTCGCGTAGCAGAAATCTATGGCTGTTGGTGCGCTTCACAAAAGTAGCCTGCTTAAAGGCCACTGTGTGGGGGATGAGCGCCGCACGCATGACGCTGTAATCCTCATTGAACAAGACTCCAGCGAGGAAATCGAAATGCGCGCCACCAAGGTCGCGAATCGCGGACAACTGGCGGGAGTCGTTGTGCCTCGTGGTTCGGCGGCCCTTGATCTGATAGCGAATACCATCGGCACTTCTGGCATCAATGTTGGCGCTCGAATTGTCAGCCTGCTTCCAGCCAAACGCCTTGCAGAAGAGGTACTCGGCCAGATCGCCCGTGGGATTATTTGAACTTCGTGTAATGCCCCGTGAGCGAAGCTCATCGGCTACTTGGGCATGGAGGGCAAGCAAAGCTGCAGGGGCCAGATCAGAAAGGTCCATGAGCGATTCCTTTCTTAACACTGGGTCAAGGGGTCACCCCTGGCCGTTGGCACGGCTGGCCAGTACTAAGAAACCGCGCGCCCGCGGCAGTGGCCGCGCGCGACAACGGAGCGCGGCCTTAATACTGGGTCAAGGGGTCACCCCTTGTCCTTTGAGTCGAGCAGTTGCTGCAAGGCGTCCTTGACGTCAGGCCGCGACCAGTCGAATCCCCCCATATGGTGCGCGACTATCTGGCCCTTGCGATCGATTATGAAAGTTTCGGGCACCCCGCTCACGTCGTAAGTCTCGGTGATCTTGTTTTCGGGGTCGAGCAGTATTGTGAAATTGTACCCGTTCTTCTTGACATAGGACGCCACCGCCGAGCGGCCGCTGGTGTCCTGGCTGGCCGCCAGCATGACGAAGTCCTTGTTGCCCTTGAAGTCGTCGTACAGCGTCTGCATCGAGGGCATTTCCTCGCGGCACGGTTCGCACCACGTCGCCCATACGTTCAGAAATACGACTTTGCCGCGCAGCGATTCGAGCGAGACAGTTGTTCCGTCCAGCGTCTCGAGCTTGAAATCGGCCGCTCGACTGCCGGCCGCCACCGTCGCCGCGGACTGCTCGGCGATTCCGGGTGAGTTCGCGCCGACTCCGATGCGTGCGCCGCGATGCCCGCTCAGCGCGACGAGCGCAATGCCGGCGACCACGACGATGGCGGCGACGACGTAGAGGATTTTGTCCTTGATCGCCATCGCTCTCAGGCCCGGGCCGCGTTCATCGCCGGACGCTGGTTTTTCTCGCCGGGCTGCTGGCCGCCTTCTGCCTGGTCTTTTTCCCTGGTGAGAATCAACGCGGCGCCACCGACGATCATCATCGCGATCGCAATCAGTTGCGCCTCACTGAGACCATGGAAGACCCGCGGATTGACTCGCACGAACTCGACGAGAAAGCGAGTGGCGCCCGCCAGCACCAGGTACCAATACATCAGCCGGCCAACCGGATGGTACCTCTTGCGCATCGACCACAATATCGCGAACACGCCGAGATACAGAATAGTTTCGTAAACTGGCGCGGGATGCACGCGGACGCCGGGGAAGAAGCCGGAGACGAGGCGGTAATGCTCGTCCAGTTTCAGCACGGTCTCGGAGTTCCAGCCGACGATCGCGCGAGGATACGCCATCGCCCACGGCAAGGTGGACGGCAGCCCCCAATCGCCGTCGCCGGAGAGCTGGCATCCGATTCGGCCGATTGCCTGCCCGACGGCAATCGCAGGCGCGCACATGTCCATAGTCACGGCGAATCCGATTCGGTACCAGCGCGAAACAAGGTAAGCGCCGAGGATTCCGCCGATCATGCCGCCGTAGAATACGAATCCCGAGCCGGAGAAGATCATCAACTTGGGATCGGCAAGGTAAGTCGGCAGATCGTCGAGGATCGCGTAGATGCGTGAACCGGCCAGCCCCATCACGGCTGCCGCGATAACGATCGAGGACGAATATTCGGGATCGAGGCCGCGGCGGACGCATTCGAGGCGGATAACGTAGTCGCCCGCCAGGAATCCCAGCGCCAGCATCAGCCCGTAACTGTAAACGGTCAGCGGGCCCAGGTGAAACAAGACAGGAATCATTATGATTCGAATTATAGTACGCGACGGCCCGCCCAGACCACAAAGGCTTTCGCCCTGCGGCTTTCGCGATTATATGACGCAGGTATGCGGGCAGTTGTTCAACGCGTCAGCCGCGCGGAGGTGCGCTGCAACGGGCGCATCCTGGGCAAAATTGCGCGCGGGTTTGTCGTGCTGCTGGGAGTTGCCGCCGGCGACAGCGAGGCCGACGCGGCGCATCTTGTAGATCGAATCGCCGGCATGCGCGTATTCGCCGACGCCGCCGGCAAGATGAACCGCTCGTTGGCCCAAGTCGGTGGCGCAATCCTGGTCGTGTCGCAATTCACGTTGCTCGCCGACACGAATTCAGGCCGCCGGCCGTCGTTCACTGGAGCAGCCGCGCCCGACGAAGCGCGCCGCCTCTATCAGCACTTTCTCTCGCTTGCACGGACTGGCGATGTTAAGGTTGAGAGTGGCGAGTTTGGCGCGACGATGGAAGTGGAAATCGTCAATGACGGCCCGGTGACGATCATCCTCGATAGTCGTGAAAAGTGAAGATTGAAGGACTGGGCAAGTAGGTTACGATGCCGCGGGCGGGATTCTATACCGCCGAATCGGGAAAGATCTCGTTTCGGCGCGACGGCAACTGGTACAGCGACGACGAGCGGATCGACAACCCGCGAATTTCCCTGCTCTTCAGCCGGAGCATCAAGCGCAATCCCGACGGCAGTTACTATCTGCAAGTCGCTGAAGAACGTGCGCCGATCACGGTCGAGGACACGCCCTACGTAGTCAAGGCGCTCGAAGACGACGAGCTGGGCGGATTCGCGATGGTGCTGAGCGATAACACCTGCGAGCCGCTCGATCCCACCGCGCTGGAGATCGGCGCCTGCCACGTGCTCTACGCGTGGGTCAAGGGCGGCGATGCTCGCGCGCGCTTCCTTCGCTCCGCCTACTACCATCTCAGTGACCGCTTCGAAGCCGACGACGCCGGACGTTTCTACGTCAATCTCAGGGGCCATCGGTATCCTCTCGGTGGCGCGCCAGCGCCCTGCAACTGATGCACCTGGCCGAGCCGAATCTGCACATCGTCCTGGTTCGCCCCGAAATTCCGCAGAACACGGGATCGATCGCGCGTCTGGCCGCCGCGACCAAGGCCCGGCTGCACCTGGTGGGACCGCTCGGATTCTCGCTCGAGGATCGCTATCTCAAGCGCGCGGGCCTCGATTACTGGCCGCTGGTGGATTTGCGCACGTATGAAGGATGGGAGCAGTTCGCCGCGATATATCACGATCCCCCGGCAACGAGAGTGAAAAAGACGAAATTTTTCTCGACTCACGCCGGCGCGACCTATCTCGACGCGCACTATGCGCGCGGCGATTTTCTTTTCTTCGGCTGCGAGACGGCGGGCCTGGGCCGCGATTTCGTGCTTGAAAGAATTGACCGTGCGTATCGGATACCAATCTTCGAGGCGGGCGTCCGCAGCCTCAATCTCTCCAACGCGGTGTCGATCGTGGTTTATGAAGCGCTGCGCCAGACCGGCGCGCTCAATGCTTCTTGACGGCGCAACTGCCGCAGCCGGTGCCGCAGCCGCCCTTCTCGCCCGCGGCGGCATCGGCGGGCGGCGCGCCGAAATAATAACCCGCCTGCTCGAGTTCGCCGGGCGAGACCCACTTGAGATGGTCGGCGACGGCGGTGTCGCAATGCACGCAGACGCGGCGTTCGGCGCCATCGTCGTCGAGCGCGACGCAGGTCAGCACCGGCTTGCCGCAAGCCGCGCAATCCGCCATCGGAAATGACGCATCTCTGGGCGTGTACGTGAGCGTGCGCATCGCGAACTAACCTACCTCATCGCGCGCAGATGAGAAATCTGCGAGATCACCCCTGCTCACTGCCGGCGATACGGTTCGCCAAGCGCGCTTGGCGCCGCCGCCTGTCCGCCAAAGCCTGCCAGTACCACCAGCGTCAGCGCATACGGCAGCGCGAGAAACAGTTGGTACGGAACGACGGTGCCGAGCGCCTGCAATCCGAATTGCAACGCCATCGCCGCGCCGAACAGCACCGATGCGGCCGCCAGACCCCACGAATTCCATCGACCGACGATGACCACGGACAGCGCAACGAAGCCGCGGCCGGCCGAGATGTTTTCGACGAACGTGTTGGCGTACGCGAGCGTCAAAAATGCGCCAGCCAGGCCCGTCAGCGCGCCCGACACCATCAGCGCCTGCCATCGGATGGCGATTACGCCGAGTCCGAGCGCGTCCGCGGCTTCGGGCCGCTCACCGCAAGCGCGAAGTCGCAGCCCATAGCGCGTGCGCGCGATCACGTACCAGAGGGCAGGCACGAGAATGAACGTGAAGTACACTAGGGCGTTGTGATTGAAGAGCACCGGACCGAGGAGCGGGATTCGCGCCAGCGGACCGAGCGGGATTTTCGCAATCGGCGCCACCATGAACGCCTTGCCGGTCACGCCGAACAGCTTGCGGTAGAAAACGCCGGTCAATCCCAGCGCGAGGATGCTGACCGCGGTTCCAGTCACGACCTGGTTGACGGCGAGATTGACCACCAGCATCGCAAAGATCGCATTGATCGCGACGCCTGCCGCGATTGCGCCCACCAGGCCCAGCGCGGTACTGCCGCTGAAGTACGCGATCGTGAGCGCCGCGAACGCGCCCGCCAGCATCGCGCCTTCGATGCCGATGTTGATTACGCCGCTTTCCTCGACGAGCAGTTCGCCCAGCGCCGCCAGCAGGATGGGCGTCGCCATGGTGATCGTCGAGGTGAGCAACGCTTCAAGCATCCGGCATCTCCGCAACCGGCGGCACCGCGGCCGCATCGCCAGACGCGCCGAAAATCTGCTCGCGAAGTCC
This sequence comes from Candidatus Binatus sp., assembly GCF_036567905.1. Lineage (NCBI taxonomy): Bacteria > Candidatus Binatota > Binatia (SeqCode) > Binatales (SeqCode) > Binataceae (SeqCode) > Binatus (SeqCode) > Binatus sp. (SeqCode). Next base: position 63,167 of record NZ_DATCTO010000035.1, on the reverse strand, counting down.
GCTCCAGGCCGGGGTGTCGAAGGCGAGGATGATCAAGATGACGAGGCCCTGGATAACCTGCACCAGCTCCGGCGAGATGCCCTGAGTCCGCTGCATCGCCTGCGAGCCGTTGTCGAGCGCGCCGAACAGGATCGCGGCGGGAATGACGCCGAGTGGATTCAGGCGCGCCACCAAGGCGACCGCAATTGCCTCGAAGCCCCATCCGGGCGAGAGCTTCTCGTACAATCGATGCGAAATCGCGGAGATCTGCACCGCGCCGCCAAGCCCGGCCAGAGCGCCTGACAGCGCCATCACCCACAACGTGAGCGCCGGGATTCGAATGCCGAAGAAAGTCGCGGCGCGCCGGTTGCGGCCCATCGCGCGCAGCTCGAATCCGGCTCCGGTACGGAACAACAGCAGGTAGCACGCGGCGGCGAGCGCGACCGCGAGGATCATGCCCAGGTTGATGCGGCTCGGCGCAAAGTAGAACTCGATCTGGGCGGCGCGTGCGATTGGCGAGCTGGTCGGATACGCGCGCGACGGTTCCATCAATGGACCATGCACGACCCAACTGAGCGCCTGCACGGCGACGAAGTTCAGCATGATCGTGCTGATAACTTCATTTACGTCGCGCCGCGCGCGCAGCCATCCCGCCACGGCGCCCCAAACCGCGCCGCCAAGCGCGCCGGCGGCGAGGATGATCGCAATTGCGATCGCATGGGGAAAATTGCCGAGATGCGGGCCGATCGCGCCGGCCGCGATCGCGCCGATCGTAAGCTGTCCGTCGGCGCCGATATTCCATAGCGCGCCCGAGAAAGCGAGCGCGACTGCAAGCCCGGTGAAGACCAGCGGCGTGGATTTCACAATTGTATCCGCGCATGCGTACCAGTTGCCGAACGCGCCTTCGCCAAGCGCCGCGAACACGCCGAGCGGAGACGCGCCGAGCGCGGCAAGGACGATCGAGATGAGCGCGGCGGCGAGCGCCAGCGCTGCAAATGGTTTGGCAATCGTGGACAGCATCGCGCAGCCTGCTAGTCGCGCACCCCGGCCATCAGCAGGCCCAGCCGCTCGGGATCGCGTTCGCCCGGACTGGTCTCGCGGATTTTTCCGCGGCTGATAATCAGCAGCCGCCCGCATATCGCGAGTAACTCGTCGAGGTCGCTCGAAATCAGAATCACCGCGCCCCGGCCGGCGGCAAAGTCCAAAATTGTCCGATGAACTTCGGCGGTCGCAGCGAGGTCGAGGCCACGGCAGATATTGTGCGCGACGATTACTCGCGGCCGCGACGCGATCGCGCGCGCCACTTCCAGGCGCTGGCGGTTGCCGCCCGAAAGCGCGCCGGCGATCGTTTCGGGACCGGGCGCGCGAATCCGAAAACGATCGATGAGTTCGCGGCAAAGATCGACTGCATGGGAAACATTCAACCATCCGTGCGATGTCACCTGCTCCCGGAGCGGACGCGCGAGAATCAGGTTTTCCCACAGCCGCATATCGAGGATGAGTCCGTCGAGGTCGCGATTTTGCGGTATCACCGCCATCGCGCCTGGTGAGCCGTCATGCAGCGTGACTTTCCCACCGCTCGGACGGCGCACGCCCGCAAGCACCTCGACGAGTTCGGTCTGGCCGTTGCCGTCAACGCCGGCAATTCCCACGATCTCGCCGGCGGCGACGCGAAACGAAAGCCGGTCGAGAATCCGGCGTCCGGCATGATCGTCGAGGGTCAGATCTTCGATTTGGAGCACGGGCTCGCCCGGATGCGGCGGCGTCGCGGACGCAGCGGGCTGAGCCACGATTTCGCCAATCATCAGGCCGGCCAGTTTCGCCTCGCTGGTCTGGGCCGGAGTGGTGCGGGCGACCACGCGGCCGCGGCGCAGCACGGTGATTCTATCGGCGACCGCAATTGCTTCGGCAAGCTTGTGCGTAATCAGCACCACGATTCGGCCCTCGCCGCGCAGACTGCGGAGCAAGTCCAGGAATGCGGCCAGTTCCGAAGGTGCGAGCACGCTGGTCGGTTCGTCGAGAATCAGGACCCGCGGATTGAAGCTGAGCGCGCGCAGCACTTCGAGCCGGACGCGCTCGGCAACTGAGCGATTCTCGACGGTGGCGCCCGCCGCCGGCATTTCGAATCCGAGTTTCGCGCCGAGCGAGCGCGCACGCGCCGCGATTGCATCGAGGTCGAGCGCGCCGGTGCCGGTGTCGAAGCCGCCCAACGCGAGATTTTCCTCCCACGTCATCCGCTCGAACAGCATCGGGCTCTGATGCACCGCCGCAATTCCGGCCGCCAGCGCCGCGCGCGGCGAGCCTGCCCGCAGCGGCAGCCCGTCGAGGACGGCTTCGCCATGGTCGGCGGCGAGCGAGCCGGCCAGCACGTTCATCAAGGTGGTCTTGCCGGCGCCGTTTTCGCCGACCAGCGCGTGAATCTCGCCGGGGAGCGCTTCGAAATCGACCGCGTCGAGCGCCAGCGTGCGGCCGAAGCGCTTGGATATGGCGTTGGCGCGGAGCAACTAGGCGGCGCTTACGCCGTAATGGATGCGCACGTATTCGAGCGCGGCTTCGCGGGTTTCGAGCGCGCCGTCGAGTTGATGGTCCTCGATGTCCTTCAAAATTTCCTTGAAGCGCGGCCCCGGCGTGAATCCCAACTGCTTGAGGTCCTCGCCGCCGATCAGACGCGGCGGACGAATCTCGGCCGGGGTCATGGTCGTCATCGCGCGGCGGCAAAAATGCCAGTAGCCCAGGTAGGAGCTCGACGCCATCGCGTCCATAAACGCGACTTCCATCAATTCATCAAAGCCGTCCTCCGCGAGCATTCTCTTGAGCGTCGCCGGGCGCATCCGCGGCGCCATGGAGAGCCTCAGATGATTCTTCACCAGGTACGCGACCCGCTCCTGGACCGCGCGCGAGCGTTTCAGCCGCGCCATGATTTCCGCCGCCTTCACGGCGCCGTCCTCGGGGTGGCCGTAGAAGGTGACCTTGTCGCCGACGACCGCACGGGATTGCGGCTTGGCGATGTCATGCAGCAGGATTCCGAACGCAACGGTCTCGCTGCATCCGGCGGGAAGCATCGCGACGCCAATCCGCGTGTGGGTGTACACGTCGCCCTCGGGATGGAAATTTTCGGGCTGCGCGCATCCGGTCATCAGCGCGACTTCGGGCAGGATCAATTGCATCAGGCCGCTGTCCATCATCAGGTCCATCGCGCGCGCGGCGGCGCCCTCGGTCATCATCATGACGATCTCTTCACCGATTCGTTCGGCCGCAATTCCAATGATCGTCGGCGCGGCGCGTTTCATCGCGGCCCAGGTCGCGGGATCGATCGTGAAGTTGAGCCGCGCGGCGAAGCGGGCGGCGCGCAGGATGCGCAAATGATCCTCGTCGAAGCGGTCGTAGGGATTTCCGATCGCGCGGATAATTCCGGCGCGCAGATCGCGCATCCCGCCGACCAAATCGATCAGGCGGCCGGCGATCGGATCGTAAAACATCCCGCCGATGGTGAAGTCGCGGCGGATTGCGTCTTCCTCGATCGCGCCGAAGCGCACCGACGAGGGGCGGCGTCCGTCGGTATATTCGGCATCGGCGCGAAAGGTCGCGACTTCGATCGGCTTGAGCTCGTCAAACACTACGCCGATCACGCCGAACTTCGCCCCGACCGCCACCGTGCGATCGAAAAGTTTCTGCACAACCTGGGGACGCGCGTCGGTGGCGACGTCGTAGTCCTTGGGCTCGACGCCAAGGATTCGATCGCGCACACATCCGCCGGCGAAAACGGCGCGAAAGCCGGAATCGACGAGACGGCGAACGATGTAGAGCGCCTTTTGCTCTTTGTCGCTCATGGGCGACTCCCCGGGGGCACATCTTAGCAGGGGCCGCGCCCTGCATGAAGGAAGAATCACCTGCGCGGTGGGCGGCAGGGGCTGCGGCCCCTGCACCCGCATCGAGAAGACGCGAAAATCTGCGCAGCGCATCTTTTCGCGACTACGCCACGGCAGGGCTGAGCCCTGCACCCAATGTTAAAACAAAGATGCGGGCTGACGGTCTGTTAGGAGAGCTTTGCGTAACCGGATGTTGGTGCTGAAGCGAGACGCGCTGGCGCGCGAGATCCTTCGCTGCGCTCAGGATGACACAAAAAAAGCAAGCAGCGCTCGTGTCATTCTGAGCGAAAGTCGCTGTAGCGAAGAATCTCGACGGGCGCCCGGGCGTCCGGTGCTAGTTACGCACAGCTCTCCTGATAGCGAGAGGAAAGCGGCGGCGAGCTAACCCTCGCCCAGGCGCGCTTGCCCCAGCAGGATTCCGCCATCGACGGCGATCACCTGGCCGGTCACGTTAAGCGCCTGGTCGGAGCACAGCCACGCCACCGTGCGGCCGATATCCTCGGCAGTCTGTTCGCGGCCGAGCGGAACGAGCTGGCGCACCACCGAGTCGAAGACCATGCGCGCATTCGCGTCGCCGCCGCCGAGCACCGCGCCCAAATCCTGCCATACTTTGGTGTAGATGAGGCCCGGGGCGACCGCGTTGACGCGAATTCCGGCCGGACCAAGCTGGAGCGCGAGCGTTTTGCTGTACGAGATCACGCCGGCCTTGGCCGCGGCGTATGCGGCCAGCATCGGATTGGCCTGCAGGCCGGCCACCGACGAGGTGTTGCAGATCGCGGCGCCGCTGTTCATCCGCGGCGCAACCTCGCGCGACACCAGGTAAACCGAGTTCAGGTTGAGATCGACAAAGCGGCGCCAGGTCTCGACGCTGTCCCACCCGGGTTGATTGCCACTCTCGAACCATGCCCGATCGCCGCCGCCGGCGTTGTTGCATAGCACGTCAGGATGAGCGCCGAAGCGGGAGACAATCTGCTCGACCGCGCCATGCACCTGCTTCTCGTCGGTGACGTCGGCGGCAAAGCCCTGAACCTGGGCGGCGATCGCGGCGGCCGGCGGCGCCAGCTCGCGATCGATGACGGCGACGCTGCCGACCACGTTTTGTTCGAGCAGCGCGCTGACGATCCCGAGTCCGATTCCGCGCGCTCCTCCAGTCACGATTGCGTACTTCACTAATTTCTTCTCCGGGGCGAACTTCGGGCGAGCCAGGCGCTCAGGCTGCTTCCTTGCGGCTGCCCGAGTATTCCTTTCTATAGACGCGCAGCAGAGACGCAAACACCGACATGATCGCGGGGCCCAGGAACAGGCCCAGCGGCCCGTACGCTTCGAGCCCGCCGAGAATGCCGAGAAACAGCGCGATAGTGGGCAGGCCCGTGCCGTGCTTCATCGCCAGCGGCTTGATGAAATTGTCGATGATCGCCAGCGCGATCGAGCACCAGATGACCAGGCCGACCGCCGCCGACCAGCCCGACGCAAAGCCCAGGTAGATCGCCGCGGGAATCCATACCAGTGCGGTGCCGCCGATCGGCATCAGTCCCGCGGCAGCCGATGCGATCGCAAGGAACAGCCAGTACGGCACGCCGAAGATCAGCATGCCCAGGCCGACCGACACGCCCTGCAGCACGGCGGACAGCATCAGGCCGCGCATCACCGACGAAAGCGTGGTGCGCAGGGTATCGAAAATCGCTTTCTTGTCATCTTCATGCAGCGGGGTCAGGTCGCGCAGGCTGCGGTAATAGTAGTCGCCGTCGCGCAGCATGTAGAAGAACGCGAGCAGCGCGATACCGAAGTCAACGATGAAGGAGAGGAGGTTTTTCGCGGCCTGGGTCGCATTCCGGGCCACGTAATCGCTGGTCATCTGCGCCGCTTGCAGCGTGAGCTTGGGCAGCTCCTCATCGAGCTTGTAACCGCGTTCCCCCATTTTTTTGGCGACCCATGCGCCGAGATCGGTGTGGACCGCCCAGTCGTGCAGCTTCGTTACACCCCCGCCATTGACCAATTCCGTGGCCTGCGTGTAGAGCGCCTGCGCCTCGACCACGAGGCGGCCCGAGGCCCAGACGGCCGGCAGAATGACGCCAAGCCCGACGACAATGCTGATGATCGCCGTCGACAGCGATCGCCGCTTGACCAGCTTTTCGACTTCGATCAGCGCGGGATGCGCCATGAATGCGAGCAGGATTCCCCACATCAACGGGGTCAGGAACGGCAACAGCAGTTCGTACAGCTCGTAGGCCATCACGGCCAGAAAGCCGAAGAAGAAAAGCTGCACTATGCGCTCGCGATCCATTCTCGTAGCCGTGGCGTCTCTCCGTCGGGATGCGATACTCGGCGCGAAATCCTAGCAGATGCCCCCGCTACCGTCGCCTGCCAGCTTACGGTGAATCGGGACGCTCGATGCTTCGGTTGCCCGCCAGCGCAAGATCGGTTACCGTCAGCGTTTGCTTGATGTATCCAGTCAATACCGCTGCCCCGTGAAGGCACGTAGCTCAGTGGGAGAGCGCTTCCTTGACACGGAAGAGGTCGGCGGTTCAATCCCGCCCGTGCCTACCAGGTCCGTGCCCACAGCCGCGCGCGCGAATTTCGCCCCGCCAGTTTCCCGCAATGATTAGAATCTTCGCTTGATGAGTTCCGAAGTAACCGTAACCCTCAGCGGCGAATCGCGCGTCGTGCCGGTCGGCACCATCGTTCGCGAGGTACTGGACGGGATTCCAAGCCGCGACCTGGTGGCCGCGCGGGTCAACGGCAAGGTGGTCGATCTCACGCGCAAGCTCGAGCACGACGCGTCGGTCGAGCCGGTGCTGGCCGAGTCGCCCGAGGGTCTCGAAGTAATCCGTCATTCCACCGCTCATCTGATGGCGATGGCGGTGCAATCGCTCTATCCCGGCACGCAGGTGACGATCGGCCCGGTTATCGAGGACGGATTTTTCTATGACTTTGCGCCCGCCGCGCCGTTCACGGTCGAGGATCTGCCGAAGATCGAAGCCAAGATGCGCGAGCTGGTGAAGGCCGACCACAAGATCCAGCGCACCGAAGTCTCGCGCGAGGACGCTATCCGCAAATTCTCGGCGATGGGCGAGAAATACAAAGTCGAGATAATCCAGGGCATCGAGGACGATCACGTGTCGATCTACAGCCAGGGCGACTGGATGGATCTCTGCCGCGGACCGCACGTCCCCTCGACCCGCTATCTCAAGGCGTTCAAGCTCACCAGCGTCGCCGGCGCGTATTGGCGCGGCGATGAGCACAACGCGATGCTGTCGCGCATCTACGGCACCGCGTTCGCGGGCAAAGAGGCGCTCGAGGAGCATCTGAAACTGGTCGAGCTCGCCCGCCAGCGCGACCATCGCAAGCTGGGCCGCGAGATGGGCCTGTACATCTTCGATCCGATCTCGCCGGGCTCGCCGTTCTACCTGCCCAAGGGCGTCATCATCTTCAACGCGCTCGTGGACTACATGCGCCGCCTGTACCGGCGCTATGGCTACGACGAGGTGGTCACGCCGCTGCTGTTCAAGAACGAGCTATGGAACAGCTCGGGGCATTGGGAAAATTTCCGCGAGAATATGTTCCTCTCGCCCGATCCCGACAGCGTTACGAATACTATCGACACCGGCCCCGACGGATGGCATCACGGCTACGGGCTCAAGCCCATGAATTGCCCCGGCCATACCTTCGTGTATCGCGCCGAGAAGCGCTCGTACCGCGATCTTCCGCTGCGCATTGCGGAGTTCAGCCGGCTGCATCGCGCCGAACGCTCGGGCACGCTGCACGGCCTGATGCGGGTGCGCGCGATGTCGCAGGACGACGCGCATATTTTCTGCCGGGAAGATCAGATCGAGGACGAAATCGCGCTGAATCTGCAAATGGTTCGCGACGTTTACGGCGCGCTGGGTTTCGAGCGCGTCGAGTTCAAGCTGGCGACGATGCCCGAGCACCATCTCGGCACCGCAGAGCAATGGCAGATGACCGAGGCCAAGCTCGGCAACGCGATGAAGCGCAACGAAATCAGCTACGAGATAAATCCGAAGGAGGGCGCCTTCTACGGCCCCAAGATCGAGATTTACGTGTCCGACGCGCTCAAGCGTAAGTGGCAGGTCGCGACGATACAGCTCGATTCCAACATGCCCGAGCGCTTCGACCTGAGCTACACCAACAGCGCCGGCGCCGAAGAGCGTCCCGTGATGATTCATCGCGCGATCCTGGGCTCGCTCGAACGCTTTATCGGCGTGCTGATCGAGCATACCGGCGGCGTGCTGCCGTTTTGGCTCGCGCCCGAGCAGGTGCGAGTGCTGTCGCTTAGCGAAAAGGTCGAGACCTACGCCAATGAAGTCACCGGCCTGCTCAGGCGCGAGGGACTGCGCGCCCACGGCGACATCCGCAACGAGAAGCTCGGTTTCAAGGTTCGCGAGGCCGAACTGGCCAAAGTGCCGTACATGATCGTGGTCGGCGAGCGCGAGGCTGCCGATCGATCGGTGTCGATCCGGCTGCTGCGCGGCGAGAAGATCAATGCGATGCCGCTGGCGGCGCTGGTCGAGCTATTGAAAAAGGAGCCGATCCCGGCTTAGGAAGTTCATCCGGCCACCAAGCCGGAGGAGGTGCTATATCCGAAGAGATTTCAGAACCCCGCCCTCAAGGGAGCCCGCGATTCGCGTCAATAACCTGATTCGCGCTCAAGAAGTCCGCGTAATCGACGCCGACGGCAGCCAGGTCGGAATCCTGCCGCTGCGGGAGGCGATCAAAGTGGCGGAGAGCCGCGGCCTGGACCTGGTCGAGGTCTCATCGACGGCGACGCCTCCGGTGTGCCGGGTCACCGACTTCGACAAGTACCGGTACTCGCAGAAGAAAAAGACGCACGACTCCAAGAAGCACACCATCAGCATGATCAAGGAAGTGAAGATGGGGTCGGCGACCGGGAAGCATGATGTGGACTTCAAAGTTAATCACATCAAGCGCTTTATCGGTGAGGGTCATCGTGTTAAGCTCACGGTTTCGTTTCGCGGCCGCGCGATTACCCATCCGGAACTCGGACGGGCGCTGATCGATAGAATCATCGCGCAGGTTACGGAAATCGCGCAGGCGGAAGGCACGCCGCGGATGGAAGGACGTAATATGTCGGTGCTGCTGACGCCGCGATAGGCCGGAAAAGGAAATTTCAGGAAAGAAGCAAAGCGACCATCGTATGCCGAAAATCAGAACCAGCCGTACCGCCGCCAAGCGCTTTTCCGTGACCAAGAGCGGCAAGGTCAAGTTCAAACACGCGTATGCCCGCCATATGTTCTCGGCCAAAAATCCGAAACAGAAAGCGCGGCTGCGCAGGACCGGTATCCTGGGCAAGGCCGACGCCGAAAAAGTTAAGATAATGATGCCGTACGGTTGAGCGCGGCCAACTAAAAATTAACTCACCGGATATCTACCAAGGAAGGATTCAACTCCGATGCCTCGCGCCAAAGGCGGACCCAAGACGCGCCGCCGTCATAAGCGTCAACTCAAGCTCGCCTCCGGCTTCGTCGGCGGGCGGAAACTCTACCGGCAGGCTCGCTCGACGCTCGAGAAGGGCCTCACCTACGCCTATCGCGATCGCAAGCAGAAGAAGCGCGATTTCCGCACGCTCTGGATTGCGCGTATCAACGCGCTGGCCCGCGAAAGCGGAATCTCGTACAGCGCGCTGATGAACGGGCTGAAGAAGGCGGGGGTCGAGGTCGATCGCAAGATGCTCGCGAAGCTGGCGCAGGAGCGCGACGGATTGTTTACCGAGCTGGTGCGCACCGCGATTAGCGCGCTCGGCTCGAAAGCAGCATAGAGCCGCGCCGTTCGAAAGCGCCGCGCACCAGGAAACCATGTGGGTCGTTCGCCCACGTGGTTTTTTGCTTTTGGCGCGCGCAACATTGCAAGGTAGATCACGATGAGAGAACAGCTCGAAGAAATCAGGCGCCGCGCGATCGCGGAACTCGGCGACGACGCCGGCGAAGCGCAAATCGACGCGGTTCGGGTGCGCGTGCTCGGCCGCTCGGGTGAGCTTACGGAAATCATGCGCGGGATGCGCGAGGTCCCCAATGCGGAGCGCCCCGCCATCGGCCAGCTCATCAATCAGATCAAGGGCGAAGTCGAAGCGCGCATCGAGACTCTGAGCGAGAAACTCAAAGCCGCCGCGCTGGCGAAATTGCTTAATGAAAAACGCCTCGACGTGACGCTGCCCGGCATGCGCATCGCGCGCGGCCACCTCCATCCGATCACCGACATTCTCGAAAAAATGCTGCAAATTTTCGAGTCGATGGGCTTCGAAGTCGCGATGACCCAGGATATCGAGGACGACTTCCACAACTTCGCGGCGCTCAACTTCACCCCGCATCATCCCGCGCGCGACATGCAAGACACCTTCTACCTCGAAGGCGGGATGCTGCTGCGAACGCATACCTCCAACGGCCAGATCCGCGTGATGGAGAAACGCCGGCCGCCGCTGGCGGTCGTTTGTCCGGGGCGATGCTATCGGCGCGACGACCTGACGGTGCGCAGCTCGCCGATGTTCACGCAGATCGAGGGTTTCATGGTCGATAAACGCGGGCGCATCACGATGGCGCATCTCAAGGGCGTGCTGACCGAATTCGCGCGCGCGTTTTTCGGCACGACCGCGGTCCGGTTTCGCGCCAGCTATTTTCCATTCACCGAGCCCAGCGCCGAACTCGACATGCATTGCCTTCTCTGCGACGGCGCCGGATGCCCGGTCTGCAAGCATTCCGGATGGACCGAAGTGCTCGGCTGCGGAATGATCCACCCCAACGTGATGCGCGCGGTCGAGTACGATCCCGACGAGTACCAGGGCTTCGCCTTCGGCATGGGCGTCGAGCGCACGGGCCTGCTGAAGCTCGGGGTTGACGACATGCGTCTGTTTTTCGAGAACGACCTTCGCTTTTTGAGCCAGTTCCCGGCGCTGAGCGGAGGTGTGCGATGAAGCTCCCGCTCAGTTGGCTGCGCGACTTCGTCAGCATCGACGCGCCGGTCGAGGAAATCTCGCGGCGCCTCAGTTACGCGGGGCTGGTGGTCGAGAATGTCGAAAAACTCACGCCGGGATTCGCGGGCGTTTTCGCGGCGCGCGTGGTCAACGTCGAGAAGCATCCCAACGCGGACCGGCTGAATCTTTGCGAGGTGGACGCGGGCGCAAAAGGCCAATTCAAAGTCGTGTGCGGCGCGCCCAACGTGAAGGCCGGCATGATTGCGCCGCTCGCCCTGGTCGGCGCGCAGCTTGGCAAGCAGCCGGCGCTGGAGGCAGCCGTCATCCGCGGGGTGCGTTCCGAAGGCATGCTCTGCTCAGAGCGCGAGCTCGGCCTGTCGCAGGATCAGGCTGGAATCCTTGCGCTCGGCGCGGATGCGCCGCTTGGCGGCGACGTGGCCGCGTATTTGCACCTTGACGACACCGTGCTCGATGTCGAAATCACGCCGAACCGGGGCGATTGCCTGTCGGTTCTCGGCCTGGCGCGCGAGGTCGCAGCATTGTTCGCCGCCCGGCTGCGCGCGCCCAGGCTCCGCGCGGCGCATTCGGCCGGCTCGCCCGACGGCGCGCGGTTCACGGTTTCGGTTTCAATCGACGCGCCCGATCTATGCCCCCGTTACGCCGCGGTCGCGATGACCGGAATCAAGATCGGTCCTTCGCCGGCGTGGCTCAAGCGCCGGCTGGAGCTGTGCGGGATGCGCGCGCTCAACAACGTCGTCGATGCGACCAACTACGTGATGCTCGAGCTCGGCCAGCCGTTGCACGCGTTCGACTTCGGCAAAATCGCGGGCGGAAAGATTATCGTCCGCCGCGCCGGCGATACCCGCGAGTTCGTCACCCTCGACAATGTCCCGCGCGCGCTCGATCCCAACGATCTGCTGATCGCCGACAGCGACAAGCCGCTGGCAATCGCGGGCGTGATGGGCGGTCTCAACTCCGAGGTCGGCGATTCGACCGGGACTATTTTGCTCGAGAGCGCATACTTCGAGCCGATGACCATCGCGCGCACCGCGCGGCGCCTGGGCTTGCGCAGCGAGGCGAGTTACCGCTTCGAGCGCGGCGTCGATCGAGCGGGACAAGTCGGAGCGCTGATTCGCGCCGCCGAATTGATCCGCAGGATCGCGCGCGGACGCGAGGCCTCGCCGATCGCCGACTTCGAGCCGCGCAAAGCCGAGCCGCGCGAGATTGCGCTCGACCTCGGCGCGATGGAATCGTTGCTTGGCGCCGCGATACCACCGGCCATCGCCAGGAGCCGCCTCAAATCGCTGGGCGCGCAAGTGAGCACGCGCGCCAAGGGGGTGCTCGCGGTGGTGCCCCCGTCGTTCCGCTCCGATCTGGTCGAGCAGGCCGATCTGATCGAGGAAGTCGCGCGGCTCGGCGGTCTCGAGGACATTGCGGCCCTGCTGCCGCAACGCGTCACTGCGCTGGCGCCGGTCAATCGCGAGCGCGAGTTCTTCAAGGGCACGCGCGAAGTGATGCTGGGATGCGGCCTGACCGAAGCCGCCACCATCGCGTTCATCGCGCCCGCCGACAACGCGCGCTTTTCGGGGATTCAAGCCGCGACCCGGCCGGTCAAAGTAACCAACCCGCTGTCTGCGGAACTCAGCGAGCTGCGCGTGAGCCTGATGCCGGGGCTGGTCACCGCGCTCAGGTTCAATTTGAACCGCGAGGCCCGCGCCTTTCACGCATTTGAAACGGGCAAGACCTTCCGCATGGACGGCGACGCCGCGACCGAGCACCATCATCTCGCCGCCGTCAGCTACGGAGCTTACGCGCTCTCCGCAATCGGCGATCGCAGCGTCACGGCGGGATTTTTTTCGATCAAGGGAATCCTCGAGACGTACCTGGAAGCGATTGGAATTTTGCCGCGCGTGGCGTTCAAAGCTCTCGAGAGCGCCGATGCGCCGTTCCTGCATCCCGGCCGCAGCGCAATCGTTACGCTCGACGACGCGCCGATCGGTTTGATCGGCGAGTTGCATCCGGCCGAGGCGATGCGCCTGGACCTCAACGATCCCTGCGCGGTCTATGAACTTGACTTGAGTAGGCTCATTGCCTATGGTTTCTCGCCGCGCAAAACTTTCCAGCCGCCGCCAAAATATCCCGCGATCAGGCGCGATTTGGCGCTGGTGCTGGATCGAAATTTTCCGGCGGATATGGTAATCAAAGCCATTCGGGAGTGTGGCGCGTCGCTGCTGGAAAGCGTCGAGGTGTTCGACGTGTACGAGGGGACGGCGGTGGCGGCCGGGAAAAAGAGTGTGGCGTTGGCTTGTCGTTACCGTGCAAAGGATCGCACGCTGACCGATGAGGAGGTTAATCGCATTCACGCCGTGTTGGTCGAGCAGGCGCGGATGCGATTAGGGGCGGAGTTGCGGCAGTAAGCGTGCCTAACGCGAGCGGGTGGGGATCGTTACGCCGCAGGGCATGACTAAAGCCGATCTTGTAGATCTGATCTACGAGCGGGTAGGCTCCTCCAGGAAGGAAGCCTGTGAAGTGGTCGAAGCGGTATTTGCGATCATCAAGGATTCGTTGCGCCACGGTCAGAAAGTGAAAATTTCCGGCTTCGGCACCTTTCTCGTCAATCAAAAACATGCCCGCCGCGGGCGCAACCCGCAGACCGGCGAGCCGATTACCATAGACTCCCGCCGCGTCCTGTCCTTCAAGCCCAGCCAGGTGTTGAAGGAGCGGGTTAACAACGGCTCCAAGCCGGCGGCATGACCCCGATGCCACGCCAGCCATCGGTTCGGCGGCAAAAATCCAAGCCGGAGGCGCGCGCCACGATGTCGCTGTTCCCCGAGCGCGGGTTGAAGATCGGCGAAGCGGCGCGCGCGCTGGGGGTCGAGACCTACGTGCTGCGTTTTTGGGAAACCCAGTTCTCATTTCTGAAACCCAGGCACACGCGCACCAAGCATCGCTTCTACAATGAAAAGGATCTCGACGTGCTGCGCCTGATCAAGCGCCTGCTGCACGACGAAGGCTTCACGATCGCAGGCGCGAACAAGCACATCAAGCAATTCGGCATCGACGCCTTGATGACCGGCAAGCCGGTGGCGAAGCCGGCATCGTCGTCATCGGAGCGCGCGCCGGCGCGGCCTGCGGGAATCGACGGTCAAGCTCGCCGGGTGCTCAATGAGGTCCGCCGCGACCTCGAATCGCTCCACAAAATTTTGGAAGACTAAGCAGGGGTGACCCCTGCACCCAGTATTAAGGCCGCGCTCCGTTGTCGCGCGCGGCCACTACCGCGCCCCCGCCCGACGTCGATCAGCCGCGCAATTATGGCCGCCGTCGGCGCGGCCGTGTGTCTGTGACACGTCCCTGACAGGAGAGCTGTGCGTAACGAGCGCCGGACGCCGGAGCGTCCGTCGAGATTCTTCGCTACAGCAGCTTTCGCTCAGAATGACACTGACGGCCGCTCGCTTTTTTCTGTGTTATCCTGAGCGCAGCGAAGGATCTCGCGCGCCAGCGCGTATCGCTTCAGCACCAGCATCCGGTCACGCAAAGCGCTCCCGGCGGGGCGAGGTAATAGGGATGGAGTCTGAAAGAACTAGTCGGCGAGGCGGTCGTGCGAGGCCAGTTGCGCGCGCGCCGGTTTGCGCGCGGCGGCCGCGACTTGCGCGGTAGAAGGCTGACGGATCAGCACGCCGAGCGGCGCGAGATTCAGTTCGGTGGCGCATTGCTCGGTCGCGCGATGCGCGATTCGTCCCGCCTCGACCATTTCGGAAACTATGCACACCGCGCCGGCCATCGTGAGCGCACCCAAGCCAAGCGCGATCTCAGGCAGTCCCGCGATCGCGGCGACTGCCGCGCTGATCGCGCCCGCTGCCAGAGCCAGCTTGGTGATTCGAGTGGACTTTATCCGCGCCAGTACGTGGTTGGTGACCTTGCCTGCCTCGTGCTCTTCGTCGGCGGTCTTGAGCTCGATTCGGGTCCACGGATTCGGCCGCACTTCCAGGTCGTAGTCGTTCCATCCCGCATCGACGATCGCGCCATGGCCGCTGCGCGCGAACAGCTTCAGCATCCTGTCCATCAGGCGGTCACGCGTGATGCTTTCGTCGTTCCAATAGTCCAGCCGGATCGTACGCCTGAGCCAGCCGATGGTTGGGCGTTGGCGCACGCCGTCGGCGCCCGCCAGTCCGGTCAGGGCTTTCGCCCGCGTCTTGTAACGCGTCATCGTTCGCACCATCGGCCCCGTGTAAGCGAGATACGCGATCAGAAGTCGCGCGGTAAAACTTTCGTGAGATTTTTCCAGCGGCGCATGCCACGCATAGTAGAGCGCCCAAATCGGCCCGAGTGCGAGCATCGTAGCCGCGGGAACCATCGACACCCCAAGCACGATCGACGCGGCTAGCGCGATCGCCGAGGCCACCGTCCATTCAAGCGTCTGCGGGAGCACCCTGGCCAGCGTAAGTCCGGGATCGAACAGCGTCTGCGCGCCCGCGGTTGCAGTCCTCCACAGCACGCGTTTGCGGCTGCCGCCCGGAATAGTCCGCGCGAGGCCGGGAATCGTGCCGCGCCACGCGATTTGGCCAATCACGTTGAAGCGTTCGGGATAGCGCGGATACAGCATCGCCTCGGCGCGTCCATAGCCGCGCTGCTGTCCGTAGTAAGCCTTGACCGTGTTGCGCCGGAAGTGCCAGACGAAGGCGGCCGGCGAGAAGCCGAGCTTGAAGCCCGCCTCGAGCATTCGCCAGCATATGTCAACGTCGTCGCCGGCGGAGGTGAACTGCGGATCGAATCCGCCAATCTTGGCGAGCGCCGCCTTGGAGAAGAGCATGTTGCAGCCTGCCAGATGCTCCGCGCGATCCTCGGCGATCAGGACGTGGCACGGCGCGCCCGGCGATGCGGCGCAACTGGCCTCGATCCAGCCGTCTTCGTGCGGCGCGTAGTTCGGTCCGCCGCATCCGTCGAAGTTGTTTTCGGTCATCGAGCGGACCATCAGCGTCAGCCAATGCGGATCGACGACGCAGTCCGAATCGGTGTAGGCGATTATTTCGCCGCGCGCCGCCTGCATCCCGACGTTGCGCGCGAAGCCCAGTCCCTTGTTGGGCTGGCGAATGAGACGGAACTCCGGAAAGTCCAGCGAGATGTCAGCGGTGCGATCGCGCGAGCCGTCATCGACGATGACGACCTCGAAATTGGGGTAGTCGAGGCGGCGCAGCGACTCGAGGCAATCGCGCATGGTGCGCTCGGCGTTGTACGCGCAAATCACCACCGACACCATCGGCATCTTCGGCGGCCGCGGCGGGCAGGTGCCGTTGAGCGTCACGAACGGCATCACATCCGACGCGCGCATCATGCGCACGCCAAGCCAGTCGTGAGAAACCGGAGCAGGAACGGGAGGAGCAACCACGCCAGCCGCACCCGTGCCAAACGCCATTGCGACAGCTTCGTCCTGCCCCGGCGATGCCTGTTTGAATTCGATCACCACCGGCCGCGCTTCCGCGAGGTTATGCAAGGCGACGACGAAATCGCGAATCTCGACCGGCTCGAGCGCGGGAATTTCCGCGTAAAGAAAATCTTCTTCCAGTATTGAAAGGGCGCGGGTTTCCGGGCGCACCTTGATTCCGACAATCGTCTCGGGCGCGCGTTCCTTGATCGTCTTCACCACCCCGCGCAGGCGCCGCCGCGCGTTTTCGAGTCCGCCCGCGCGCAGCACGTCCTGGCCGATTTCGCAGTCGAGGATGTAACCGACCAGGGCAGGATGCGTTGCGAAAATGTTCGCGGTATGCGCGATTCGCGAGACCACGGATTTCCATCCGCGGCGGCTCGTCAGTTCGTCCGCCGTGATTCTCAACTCGACCATGGCGACCAGTCCCGACTGGGCCGCGAGGTCCAGGCAGGGCTGCGACTGCGCCTCGGTCAGCACCACGCCGGTCGTGTGCGCGGCTCTGAGATCGTCGAGCCGCTTTCTTAGTTTGAGCTTGTGAGCAAAATCGAGCGTTGCGCCGACGTCAGCGAGGCGCATCGCCTTGAAAAAGAACTTCTGTCCTGCGCGGGAAAAGAACTTACCGTGTGGGGTGACGTTTTGTCGTTGAACAGGAACGGAATTGGTAAGCATCTGATGTGGACGTCCTCTCGATGAGGACCTGAGTGCCAAAGCCATGCCACCGGGAAAATCCAGCGATTATGGGGGTTTTTCGGCAAACAGCCACCTCGCGCAAACCAATTGGGATGAGCGCTGTACGATTTGCGCCTCGGGCACGGACCCGGAGCGAAGGGTTCGCAGGGTGCAAAATCAGGCAGGATGCTGCCTGGATAAACACGCTAGATTGGTTATTTTGCGAATGTTATACGTCAGTTGGTTGACACATCAAAGCTGGAATCATCCCGCCGGGTTTTACCGCAATGAAACTATTGCTCGCTTGTGGATGCTGCAAACCATCAAAGTCCAAACAACACCGTGAACCAACCGACGCACCAATTGAGGCCACCCCCGAAGAAACGCAGGCGATAAGGCAGCAGCTCGCTGAGATCGAGCAATCGCTCTCGCGCCTATGGGGTCCGACAATTTGGAGCCGGACGCCCGAGTGCATCGAGGTCCGCGCCGAGGCCGCGGATCTAATCGAGCGGCACTTCGACGGCATCGTCGACCAGTGGGGCGATGCGATAACCGTCATCATCGACGGCCACTCCGAAAAAGACGAGAAAGGGCACAGAGCCAATCTGGTCAATGCGCTCATCCGGCTGGGCGATCATCTGCGCGATCCCGACGACATCCGCACCTACGTTTATCTGCGCAAGCATTGTCAGGAGGGGATGCTGGCGCGGGCCAAACCCTCTCAGTTCAACACTATCCACATCGCGCTCAAGCAAATAATTCTCAATCACGTAAAATCTTCAATGACCGGTCCCGCGATGGAACGGGTGCGCGACCTGGTGGTCGCGGCGATCGACGAGCGGCGCCTGATGGTCTCGCAGTTCTACATCGAATCGCGCGAACGGTTGCTGCGCGAATCCGAAGAGAAGTACCGCAACACGATCGACCACGCGCCCGATCCAATGTATGAGATCGAACCGCACACCTGGATCGTGATCGGGATGAATGCGGCTGCCGTGCAGCTCCATCAAATGGTAGCCGACCAAGGGCAAGAAGCGCCGGAGATTATCGGACATCCGCTGCCGGATTCCGTACCGCCGGAGATAAGGGCAAGAGTGATCGAGAGCCTGGAGGCGGGGGAAGAGATGGTTTTGCGCCAGGGATCGACGAAGACCTCGGAATTTCCGATCGGGCCGTTTTTCTTCGACGTAAACTCCGCGCTCATCACCTACGGCAAGAAGCAATTCGTCCAGATGATCCTGCGCGACGTAACCCAGCGCCACGACATGCTCGACTCGCTGATCAAGGCTGAGCGATTGGCCGCGGCGGGCACCTTCGCGGCGGGCGTGGCGCATGAGGTGAACAATCCGCTCGCGTCGATCTCATCGCTGGTTCAATCGATCCTGACCGGCGAGAATGACCCCCAGCGGCGCACCGCGCTGCACACCATCCTGTCCCAGATCACGCGCATCTCGAGCACGCTCAAGGACCTGGTGAATTTCGCGCGACCCATCACCGCCCAGCGCAAGCCGGTTGATGTCAACGGGCTGATCGCCGAGACGCTGCGGCTCATCAGTTACAACACCCGCTTCAACGGGGTTCAGGTTGAACCCATTCTTGCTCCCGATCTGCGCCGCGCTTTCGCCGACGACAACGAAATTCAGCAGGTGCTGCTCAATCTGCTGTTCAACGCCGCCGACGCCTGCGCCGCCGAGGGCGCCGTGATCAAGGTGATCACCGAGAACCAACGCGCCGGACAGGGCGCGGACAAATCGCGCCGGGTGGTCATCAAGGTGGTCGACAACGGCATCGGAATCCCGCGCGAGCATCTGGAGCGCGTGTTCGATCCATTCTTCACCACCAAGCCCGCGGGCGCCGGGGTTGGACTGGGGCTGTCGCTATGCCAGCGCATGATCCTGTCCAATCAGGGCACCATTCGGATTGACAGCGAGGTCGGCCGCGGCACCGCCATCACCATCACGCTGGCGGCCGCCGAGGATTCGGTCCGCGCGCAGCAGTCAGCGGGCATGGCCGCGTCTTGAGAATCGAAATGCGATGAACAACGACGCTTCATGGACCGCACAGGAACGCGGACCTTACCGGCTGCTGATCGTCGAAGACGAACCCTTGATGCGCTCGATCATCGTTCAGCTCGCGCGCAGCGAAGGCTACGAGGTCACCGAGGCGCCGGCCGCCGAGGTCGCGCTGCACATCTTCGAAAAAGAAAAAATCGATCTCGCGATTCTCGACCTTAACCTGACCAGCGGCGGCAGCGGACTCGATCTGCTGCGCAAGATGCGCGAACTCGACCCCCAGGTGATGGGAATAATCGTCACCGCATACGCCAGCGTGGAGTCAGCCGTCGAGGCGCTGCACCAGGGCGCTTACGATTACATCACCAAGCCGTTTGCCAACGATCACTTGAAAAAGGTGATGCGCAACGCGCTCGAGGGCAAGGCGCTGTTCAGGGAGAACCGTTTTCTGCGCCAGGAACTGCGCGAGAAGTATCGCTTCGAGAGCATCATCGGCAAAAGCGACGCGATCGAAAGCGTGTTCCGCGTCATGGAAAAAGTCGCGCGCACCGACACCAGCGTGTTGATCACCGGTGAGTCCGGCACCGGCAAGGAACTGGTCGCCCGCGCGATTCATTTCAGCTCCGACCGCGCCAACAACCGCTTCCTGCCGATCAATTGCGGCGCGCTGCCCGAGAACCTGCTCGAGAGCGAACTGTTCGGCTACAAACGCGGCGCGTTCACCGGCGCCGGGCAGGACAAGGTGGGCCTGCTCAAGGCCGCCGACAAGGGCACCGTCCTGCTCGACGAGATTGGCGAATTGCCGCTCGCGCTGCAGGTCAAACTGCTGCGCGCGCTCCAGGAGCGCGAGGTCTACCCGCTGGGCGCCAACGATCCGGTGGCGTTTGACGTGCGCGTGCTGTGCGCCACCAATCGCAACCTCGAAACCGAGGTCAAGGCCGGCCGCTTCCGCGAGGAACTGCTCTACCGAATCAACGTCATCAACATCAACCTGCCCGGCTTGCGCGAGCGCCAGGACGATATTCCCCTGCTCGCCAACCATTTCCTGCGCAAGTACGAAAAGTCGTTGCCGCGAACTACGATGCGCTTTTCCAAGGGCGCGATGCGCCTGCTCATCAACTACGCCTGGCCGGGCAACGTCCGCGAGCTCGAAAACGCCGTCGAGCGCGCCGCGATTCTGGCCGAGACCGACGTAATCCATTCGCACGATTTGCCCGACAAGCTGCGCAGCACGTCGCCCGTGATGGCGAGTATCGAGAACACGGGGCTGACGCTCGAGGAGCTCGAGCGCGAGCATATCAAACGCGTGCTCGAGAAGGTCGAAAACGACAAGGTGAAGGCCGCGCAGGTGCTCGGGATTCATCTCTCGACGCTCTATCGCAAGGTTCAGCGCTACCACCTCGACGGCGACAGCCCCGTGCATCAGGAGCCTGCGCGCTCGGCGTGAGGGGATGGGGACAGGCGTGGCAATCCGGCACTCAAGGATATAGACTTTTTGCTGAGCCGGCTGAACGGCAGCCGGCCCGGAGAAAAATATGGATCTGTTTGCGCCAACTCACCTGCTGATCATTTTGCTGATCATTTTGGTCATCTTCGGGCCCAGCAAGCTCGGCGATGTCGGCGGCGCGATGGGCAAAGCGATTCGCGATTTCAAGCGCGCGATGAACGAGCCCGACGATGCGGCCAAGACGGTAGCCAAGCCCGACGAGGCGAAGGCCGCAGAGGCCATAAAGCCCGACAAGATTTCCTGACCCGCCCGCGTCACTGACTTTTCCGATCATTCACTCAATCCGCCTGCATTAACGCGCGCTCGGAACGCGCGTCATCGATCCTTTCGATCCGCCAGCAGCATCGGCACGGTCTGATTCGATGCGCCTTGTGCCGAAATCAACACGATTCGGCCGCGCCGCACTCGCTGGTGCGGCAGGCTGCGCGAGCGCGCGATAGAACCCAATTTTGTTCGCGCGCGTCCACAGTGATCGCCACTGCCGTATTAGGTCTATACAGAGCCCACCGGGCCTTCCGGCGCCGCTGGAAAAGCTGTGGAAAAAACAGCCTGGGAATCTTGCATAAGGAAAGCTGTCTGGAGTACAGAGAGAAATTGAGGATGGTTTGCGAACGGTATAATTTTTGCTTACTTGGCAAGCTGAGGTTTTTAGGAACATTAATGAGAGGGTGTTTTCCTTAAGGTCCATAAGGCCGCCGCCGAAGGGCCCAGAACCATGATGGTTCTTTTGGAGACGATGATATCGCCTTTTGGATGCAGTTGCCCCTCTTTTGGGGCACCTCGTCGTTGCGAGGAGCATGTGTAACCGCCGGCGGTAAGCCGCTAGACGGGCGCGTTTGCCGACGGCAGGCGCCCGAAATGGGAGACGGCAAGATGGAGGGGGAACGCAGCTCGCGAAAGTTTTGGGCAGGTCTTTTGGTGGCACTGGTCGCCTTTGGGGTCGCCTCCCTGATTTCATCGCCCCCCGCAATCGGCGCGGAAGGCACCCTGCTTTCCCAAACCGCGGGATCGGGCACCAACCTGCCGCCCGGCTACGTCCATAATAACACCTGCGTCAGTTGCCATGATGTACAGGTCAAGTCCTTCCGCAAGACCATGATGGGCCACATTATGATGGGCCGGCCGCGCGACGAGCAGGAAGGGCTTGCGTGCCAGGCCTGCCATGGTCCCGGCCGCGAGCACTTACGCCATCCGAGCAAGCCGTCGCGGGGATTCGTGAGTTTTCGTGAGACTTCCTTCACCGACATCAAGATTGAGAACGACCGGTGCCTCGCATGCCATCAAAACGGCGAGCGCGGGTTCTGGCAGGCCAGCACTCACGCCACACGCGGCATTCGATGCGTGGATTGCCACGCCGTGATGTGTCCGGTGACGGCGAGCGCGCTGCCGCAGCCGCAACTGAAGAAGTCACCGCTTGGCACGGAATTCGTCAATCCGTTCGTCGTGACGCGCCCCGAAACCCAGGTTTGCCTGCGCTGCCATCTCGACAAAAAGATGGAAATCAATTTGCCGTCGCACATGCCGCTGCGCGAGGGGTTGATGACCTGCACCGACTGCCACAACCCGCACGGCGGACCGTATCAGAAGCAATTGCGGGCGGCGATGGTCAATGAGGTCTGCTACCGCTGTCATGCCGAAAAGCGCGGACCGTTCCTGTGGATGCACGCGCCGGTGGCGATGAACTGCACCAATTGTCACACGCCGCACGGCAGCGTCAACCAGCACATGCTGGTGATCAACATGCCGGTGCTCTGCCAGCGCTGCCACATCGGCACCCATCATCCGAGTTCGCCCCATGCGCGGGGACAGATTTACGTGATCAACCAGCAATGCGCCAATTGCCATTCACAGATACACGGCTCGAACTCGCCGGGCGGGAGATATTTTACGCGCTGAAGCGGGAGGCAGAGGAAAGCACGGCATCGCTGGGCCGCACTGCGCTTTGCAGCCGGCCCGGGAGGAAAGTCATGAACCTGAAGCGGTTGTTAGCCGGATGTGGAACGATGGCGCTTGTGTTGTCGGTGGTCTCGCCGGCATTGGCACAGGTCGATCTCGGGCAATTCACGGCGGATGGTTCGGTCGAGGCGGGCGCCATTCCCCAGCCCGTCCCCTATAACGACGTGGCGAAGTATCAGGAGTATCGCGATCTGGCGCAGCAGTTCATCGTCCCGAAACTCCAGTTGATCCTGGGCGACAAGGCGGAGAACTACTACGTCCAGTTCGACGCGGTCGACGTTGCACAAAAGAACCAGATGTATTCGCTGCGCTTCGGCGAGTACGGTCTGCTCGATGTTCAGGCAAAATTCATCGAGATCCCGCACTACTTCAGCGACCACGTCGCGAGCACGCCGTACGACGAAAGTGGCGGCAATTTCAGTCTATCCTCGAAGCCCACCGCTACCGGCGCCGCCCTCCAGTCCTGGCTGGGAGAGAACAGCAAACCGTTCGACATGAGCCTGCTCGAAGGTGTCGCGGACATCAACGTGCGCTATACGCCGACGCCGTCGCTGAGCTTCAGTGCGAACATGGATTTGCAGAACCCCACCGGCCAACAGCCTTTCGGCGGCAGCTTTCTGTTTGGCGCCAACCCGGGAACTTTCAAAGTAAACGAACTCTGGGTGCCGACGCAGTACTACACCTATAACTTCGGCACCGGCATGGAATACTCGAAAAACGGATGGCTGATCGGTTTCCAGTACCAGGGTTCCTTCTTCGTTGACGACTACTCCACCCTGACTTGGGATAACCCCGCTACTGCCGGAGTAGGCAGCGCATGCACGGATTCGGCAACTTTCACCTCCACCGGGATGACGGGTCCCTGCCAGGGACGGGCAGCCATGTACCCGAACAACCAAGCTCACAACTTCATCGTGAACGGAGCAGGTCAGCTTCCATTCAACACGCACGTGATGGGCAGCCTCGAGTACGGATTCTGGCTCCAGAACGCTCCCTTCATTCCGCTTACGAGCAACAGCACGATGCGGCAGTCATTAGGTTCGGTCGGAGCGCCCAACAGCCTCGGCGGCGACGTGCGTCCTTTCTTCGCCAACTTCACGATCGACAGCAATCCGATCGAGCCGCTGGATCTGAAGGCGACCTATTCCTATTTCGATTACGACAACCAGACGCCGGCGATCACCTTCACCGGCGTTAAGTCGCTCAATGACGTGTCGGACCCGCAGACGCCTTTCACCGCTTATCCCTTTTCATTCTCGGAGCAGGACCTCAGCTTCGAGCCAACCTACCGCATAACTGATACTCTGGCCGCGCACTTTAATATCAAGTGGCAGACCAACCACAACGCCGGGCTGGAGGTGCTGCAGCAGGATCAGACCAGCTATGGACCCTCGCTCGATTGGAACCCATACCCGTGGCTGACTTTCCGGGCGGATTACCAGCACGCGCACCGCGACTCGCCGGGATACAACAACAACCGCACTTCCCTGGTCCAGGTGCTTGGCGGTGACCCGGGAGCGATCGAGGAGCTTCAGGACCTCCGGCGCTTCGACGAGGCCACGCTCGATGTGAACCAGACTTCGCTCTATGCCTCCGTGCAGCCGATCGAAACCCTCACGCTGTTCACCGCCTTCAGTTACGACGACGATAACTATCCCTCGACCGACTTCGGCCTGCAGCACACTTCAAGCTATTCACCGTCGGTGGGAGCCAGTTGGGATCCGCTTGCAGGCGTGCACCTTTTTAGCGACTACGCATGGCAGGCGTACGATTGGAACACACGGTCGCTTGACGAGAGCACAATCCCCGCGCCGAAGCCTCCGGCGGGGAAAACGCCGGCTTGGACCGCCATAGGCCGCAATCAGGGCAGCAATATTGATTTCGGCATGGACATCGCGATACCGCCCAATCGCATCCTGCCGCGGCCGTCGCACCTGAAACTGCAGTACACCTACACGGTTGGCAGCAACAGCACCCACCAGGCGGGGGATACCGCGGCGGCAACCTCGGCGATCGACTATCCCAGTGTCGGCAGCCAGTTTCAGGAGTTGATCGTTCAGTACGAGTACGAATTGCGCGACAACGTCGCGATCAACATCGGCTACTACTTCACCCACTACGGCGAAAACAATTTCATGGTGGACCAGATGGGGAACTACATGCCGCATGCAAGCGCAAACTCGACATTTCTCGGCAACACCGTCATGTCTCCCTACAACGCCAATGTCGGATTCATAACCCTGAAGTACAAATTTTAAGCCAAACCTATTGTCGTACGAACAGCGAAAGGCTGGGACAAACAACGAATAACCTATCTTCCGCCGCGGCCCGGCCCGCAAATCAAACGGCGGAAAAGCAATGGAAGGAAGGAGTGGAGCTATGACGGAGAGTTTGAAAACGAAGATTCGATCGAGGCTGTGGATATTAACCGCGTCGGTTATACCGGCAGTTGCCGCACTGGCGTTGATCTCGACCACCGCCCGCGCAGCCGATCTCACGGCCGCGGCCAGCAGTTTCTCGGATACGTGCGCTAAGTGTCACGGCCCGGAGGGCAAGGGCAATGGCCCCAAGGCGGCCGAACTGAAGGACAAGGACGGCAAGCCGGTCGCCATCGGAGATTTGTCCGACTGCGCCAAGATGAGCAAGATAACCGACGATGACATGTTCAAGGAGCTGAAAGAGGGCGGCGCGGCGGTGGGCAAGAGCAAGTTCATGACGCCCTATGGCGATGCGATGGAAGACGATGAGATCAAGGCGATGGTCGCGTACGTCAGAACCTTGTGCAAGAAGTAGCGGCGCGCGCCACGCTCTGCTGGCGATGAGCCGCTGAACGGGTGCTTTTGCCAACGGCAGGCACCCCAAATGGAAACGGCAAGGATGGAGGACAAGCCATGTCGAAGAGTTTGACAACTAAGATTCGATCGAGACTGTGGATATTGACCGCGTCGGCGATACCGGCGGTTGCAGCGCTGGCGTTGATCTCAACCACTGCCCGCGCAGCCGATCTGACGGCCGCAGCCAGCAGTTACAAGGATACGTGCGCTAAGTGTCACGGCCCGGAGGGCAAGGGCGACGGCCCCAAGGCGGCCGAACTGAAAGACAAGGACGGCAAGCTGGTCGCCAGCGGAGATTTGACCGATTGCGCCAAGATGGCCAAGGTTACTGACGACGACATGTTCAAGGAGCTGAAAGAGGGCGGCACGGCAGTCGGTAAGAGCAAGTTCATGACTCCCTATGGCGATGCGATGGAGGACGACGAGATCAAGGCAATGGTTGAGTACGTCAGAACCTTGTGCAAGAAGTAGCGACGCGCGCCAGACTTCAGAATGAGCCCCGTCGCGCGGGGTTGAAAGCGAGCAGACTTAGGCAGCGGCCGGCTTGCAGTTCGCCGGCCGCATCGTCCGGCAATTGTAGTCGCGCTCGCCCTGACCATCCAAAGCAGCCAAGTGATAGGTTTCGCACGGGTAACCGGCTGAACCTCACCACAGAGCGACCCAGGACAAGCGGGTCCGATCCCCGGGATCGGACCGCTTGCCGCTCGGAAACCGGGCGTCGCTTCCTTAGATTCCAGAAAGAAGCAACGCAGGTGGAATATGCAAACGAGCGGAGATGAGCCGGGCGCGCCGGAACCGGAGCGCCCGGAACGGCAAAATGGCGCCGCAGCCGAGCGCCTATTGCCAAGTTTGGCTCGCAATCGGCTGAGCATCGCTGGCCTGATCATCGCCATCATCGTTTTGGCGGACTTGCTGTCCCTGGTTGGCATGACGGTGTTGGGGGTGGAGTTGAACCCCTACGTCGGCATTTTTGCCTACCTGATCGGTCCGGCCATCATGATATTCGGCCTGTTGCTGATTCCGGTCGGAATGCTACTCGAACGGCGGCGGCGCCGGAAGTTTTTGCCGGGAGAGTTGCCGGCCTTTCCCAAGCTCGATCTCAACGAGCCTTCGATTCGGCGCGGCTTTTTCGCCGCGGCAGGCTTTTCGTTGTTTTTCGTGGTTCTCAGCATGGTGGCAAGCTACCAAGGCTACCAGTTCACGGACTCGGTGATGTTCTGCGGCCAGACCTGTCACGTGCCGATGAAGCCGGAATATACTGCCTACGAGGATTCGCCGCACGCGCGGGTCCCATGCGCGGGCTGCCATGTCGGACCCGGCGCCACTTGGTTTGTTCGCTCCAAGCTGTCGGGTGCCTATCAGGTCTATGCGGTAATGTTCAACAAGTACCCCAGACCGATTGAAACCCCGATCAAGGATTTGCGCCCGGTGCAGGCAGCCTGCGAGCAATGCCATTGGCCGCAGAAGTTCTACGGCGCGCAACTCAAGGTCTTCGCGCATTACGGCTACGACGAGAAGAACACGCCCACGCGCATCCAGATGCTGATCAAGACCGGAGGAGGATCTGCCGAGTTCGGCCGCGCCACCGGAATCCACTGGCACATGAACATCGCCAACCAAGTATGGTTCGCGGCTACTGACAAGCAGTCCCAGGTGATTCCCTGGGTAAAAGTAACGACCCCTGACGGAAGAACCACGGAATACCTGGCCAAGGGCAGTTCGCTGACCCCACAGCAGATCGCGGCGATGCCCACCCAGAGGATGGACTGCGTGAGCTGCCATGCCCGCCCCTCCCATAAGTTTCTTCCGCCCGATCAGGCGGTCGACGCGGCGTTCGAGGGCGGCCAGATCGACCCTACGCTTCCCTTCTTGAAGAGGCAGGCGGTCAAGGCCCTGGTCAAGCGGTACACCTCGCCGGAACAGGCGGCCGAGGGAATCGCAACCGCCCTCGACACCTTTTACCGCAATCGCTATGCCCCGATTTATGCCGCGAAGTGGCCGCAAATCCGGGCTGCCATCGCCGCCGTGCAGCAGATCTACAAAAAAAATATGTTTCCATTCATGCGGGTTGACTGGCGCACGCATCCCGATAACATCGGCCACCTTTATTACTCGGGATGCTTCCGCTGTCACGACGGGCAGCACGTCAGCGCCGATGGCCGGGTGATACCCCAGGCATGCGATTCCTGTCACACGGTCCTTGCAACTCCCACCAGTGTCGCCGAGTTCAAGCATCCGATCGATGTAGGCGACACCACCTGCAGCACCTGTCACACCGGAGGCGTGCTGTAGGCGAATCGGCGCGGGCGAGAGGGACAAATGGCGCACGGATCAAAACGGACGGTTAGCTCACGGCGGATGGTTAGCGGCTTCGGGCGCACCACGTGCGCTATTGCGGCATTGCTGCTGTCCGCGGTTGCGATGGCGCAGGCCGCTCCGACGAAGGCCGCTGCCACGACGAAGGACGCTGCCGCGACGAAGGCCGCTGCCACGACGAAGGATACTGCCGCGACAAAGGACGCTGCCGCGACGAAGGCCGCTTCCACGACCAAGGCGCTCAGCGATAAGGATTGCCTGGGCTGCCATAATCTGAAGGCCAGCGCCAAGTTGCAGGCGCGGGCGGTTAGCGTGTACGTCAATGCGGAGATATACCAGCCCTCGGTCCATTCGACGGTGGGTTGTGTCGCCTGCCATTCTGACATCCATGCCTTTCCACATCCCGATTCGGTCAAGCCGGTTTCATGCGCCGGCTGCCACCCGAGCCAAACTTCGGCCTATGCGGGCAGCGTTCACGCAATCGCCAAGCGGGAGACGAAGCAGCGCTTTCCGGCCTGCCTCGATTGTCACGGAAACCCCCACGGCATACTCGCTAAGACTGACCCGAAGTCGCGAGTCTACCCGCTTAACCTGCCGCGCACCTGCGGCACATGCCACGGTAACCCCGAGCTTGCCAAGAAATATGGCTTTCCGGACGTGTACGCGCTTTACATGGATTCGATTCACGGCTTCGCCCTGACCAGCGACGGACTCCTGGTGGCCGCCACCTGCGCCAGTTGCCATGGGGCGCACGATATTCTCAGCAGAAAGAACCCAAAGAGCCGGACCTTCCCTAAAAATGTGCCTGCCACCTGTGGCGCGTGCCATGCCGGCGTCCAAGTCGAATACCTTGCCGGAGCGCACGGCATGGCGATGGTCGCCGGACGCGCGAATGCTCCGGTATGCACGAATTGCCATACGGCGCATCAGATTGCCCAGGTGGACGTTAAGACCTGGCAACTCAAAACCGTCGCCACCTGTGGCAACTGTCACAAGACGAGGTTGCAAAGCTACCGCGATACTTTCCACGGCCAGGTGACGGAGCTCGGCTTCGTCGCCACGGCACGGTGCTGGAGTTGCCATGGCAATCACTTAATTCTTCGGGCCTCCAATCCCAAGTCCAAGGTGGCGCCGGCCAACCTCCCGGCCACCTGCGGCAAGTGCCACCACGGCGCAGCGGCGAGCTTTGTCAGCTACGAGCCACATCCCAATCCGCACGACCGGAAGCAGAACCCGGGTTTATATTACGCGGCCCTCTTCATGAACTTACTGCTTTTGGTGGTTTTCGTCTTCTTCGGCCTGCACACGGCGCTATGGCTTGCGCGGTCGTCGGTTGGCGGGTCGCGGGGGAATGACAATGGAGTGAGCGGTGAATAGTAACGATTCAGACCGCTATTATTTTCGTTTCTCGCTGGGGCAGCGCTACCTGCACGGCTTGGTGATCATAACCTTTCTGGGCCTTGCCGCCACCGGAATGACCCTGCGGTTCAGTGAGCGGGGTTGGGCAAAGTGGCTGGCGCAAGCCGCTGGCGGATTCACCGCGGTCCTATCTCTGCATAAGCTCTGTGCGGTGCTCATAACAGCCGGCTTCCTCTACCATATTGGAGATATCCTCTTCAGGGCGGTGATAAAGAAGGATCGGGGCCTTTTTTGGGGGCCATACTCGATGACTCCGCAGCCCAAGGACGCCGCTGACCTTCTTGAGATGTTGCGCTGGTTTCTTTGGATGGGTCCGCGGCCCAAATTCGACCACTTTGCCTACTGGGAGAAGTTCGACTATTGGGCGGTGTTCTGGGGAATGGCGATTATCGGCGTCACCGGCTACATGATGTGGTTCGGACCTTTCTTCGCCCGCTTCGTGCCCGGCTACATGCTCAATATCGCGCTCCTGATTCACGGTGAGGAAGCTCTGCTCGCCGTCTGGTTCATCTTCGTCGTCCACTTTTTTAATTCCCACCTGCGCCCTGAGGAATTTCCGCTCGACTCGGTGATATTTACCGGCCGCGTGACCGCTGGGGAATACCAGCACGAACGCCCCCTGGATTATTCGCGGCTTGGCGAGTCCGGCGCCCTCGAAGCGATGCGCGCCGACCCGCCTCCCCTTTGGCTCAACAATTTCGCCCGCTTGATCGCGGTTATTTCGGTCGGAATCGGCTTTTCCCTGCTGGTGCTTACCCTGATCGCCTTTTGGACCGAGTAGGCCGATGACCAAGGTTTACAACATTTCTGTCACGGCGCGCGCAGGCTTGTTTTTGCGGCCTGCTCGCCGTATGTTGGCGCGGATTAAATTCCAGCAACCTATTGAACTGGAGCACCAGATCATGAACGCCGCTATCGCACAAGGAGAATCGCAATGGTATCCGGTGTAATCGCCCTCATCGTCGTAATCTTTATTCTGAGCGGCGTCAAAATCCTTAATGAATACCAACGCGCCGTGGTCTTCCGCCTCGGGCGGCTCATGCGCTACCGCGGCCCGGGTATAATTTACGTGATCCCCTTGATTGAGCGGATGGTCCGGATCGATCTGCGTACGGTCGTGCTCGACGTCCCGCCGCAGGACGTTATCACCAAGGACAACGTGACCGTCAAGGTCAGCGCGGTGCTCTACTTCCGAGTGAGCGATCCGTCGCGTGCGGTCACCGAGGTGGCAAATTACCTCTTCGCCACCATGCAGCTCGCGCAGACCACCCTGCGCTCCGTGGGCGGACAGACCGAACTCGACGAACTCTTAAGCCAGCGCGACAAAGTCAACGCGCGCATCCAGTCGATCATCGATGCCCACACTGAGCCATGGGGAATCAAGGTCATACTGGTCGAGCTGAAGAACATCGACCTGCCGCAGGACATGCAGCGCGCGATCGCCGCCCAGGCCGAGGCCGAGCGCGAACGGCGCGCCAAGGTTATCGCGGCCGAGGGCGAATTTCAGGCCGCGAAGCGCCTGTCCGAGGCGGCGGAAATCATGAGCAAAAGCCCAATCACGCTCCAGCTTCGCTACCTGCAGACGCTGGCCGAGATCGCCACCGAGCACAATTCAACCACGATTTTTCCGCTCCCAATCGATCTGCTCGAGCCCTTTCGCAAGCTGGCGGGCGGCGGCGACAAGCCGAAGTAAGCGGAGGTCACCGCGCCGCCGTGGGCAGGTGGCGCGCGGTGGCTGCGGCGTTGGTGCTGATTTCAACGGCTGCACGCAGCCGCGCGGCGGCCAAATGCCGCGCTCGCGTGGAGATTTTGGCAGGTGGCCCGGCAGCGTCAAGGACCACCGGAGGAAGTCGCGGGCCGGGGAAGCTCGATTACGGTTGACAAACACTTGGAATAAATGTTGATTGCTGATGCTTTAGAGTACGCGGATGAAGGGAGCCTAATGTACTGGGGGAACCGGAACATGCTATCCTCGATTCCCTAACCATAGCGTATCAACCGATTAAACTCGTGGATTTTCGTCGCGATGCTTGATCGCGACGCGAAACGTTCTAAATAAAAGAAGGAGTAGAGAAGTAGAATGGTCATGTCAGAAAGTTCACCGGCCAAAATTCGATCGAAGGGCTGGAGCTGGATGCCCTTGGCGGCGGCAGTAGCGATGATTTTAGCACCGGCGTTGACCTCAACCCCGGCCCGCGCCGCTGAAGTCGATATGAAGGCCGCGGCCAGTAATTTTTCGGATTCGTGCGCAGACTGCCATGGTGAGTCGGGTAAAGGCGACGGTAAAAAGGCCGCCGAACTGAAGAACAAGCCCGCCGACTATACCAATTGCGCAGTGATGACCAAGCTCAGCGACGATTATCTTTTCAACGTCATCAAAAACGGCGGCAAGTCGGTCGGCAAGAGCAAGGACATGGCCGACTTCGGCAAGGCCTACGACGACGACGAGATTCGCGGGCTGGTCGCTTACGTCCGCACCTTCTGCAAAAAGTGAGCGCGGCGAGCCGTGCCCGACGGTAATCGCGCACAATTTGCAGTCTCGGAAGCTGGCGAAGTTATCGAGAACGAACCGCGACGACGGTTCCTGACGCGTCTGTTCTGGGGCGCGATGGGAATTGTCAGCGCCGGTATCGCTGCGCCCATCGTTTCCTATCTGATCGCCCCGCTGTTGCGGCCGAGCGAGAGCAAGGATTGGGTGCGCTTGGGAAAGGTCGACGACCTTCCGCTCAACCTTCCCCAACGGATCGAGGTCGCACGGCGCGTGTCCGAGGGATGGGTGACGGAGGATTCGGCGGTCACCGCCTGGGTGGTGCGGGTGCCGGACAAAATCTACGTTTTTGATCCGCATTGCACGCACTTGGGATGCGCTTACCGATGGGTGGAGGAGTCCAAGCAGTTCTTCTGTCCCTGCCATGCCGGCGTATTTAGCCTGACTGGGAAGGTGGTCAGCGGCCCTCCCCCGCGTCCGCTGGACATTTACGCGTATGAGGTCCGCGAGGGCGCCCTTTATGTGGTCCCGACTCCAACTAAGCAAGTGGTTTGACGAGCGCCTCAGCACGCGGGCGATCCGCGTGGCGCTCTTCGATCGCAACATTCCCAAGAGCAGCCCGCTGGTCGAGTGGATCTACACGCTCGGCAGCGTGCTGCTGTTCTTTTTCATCCTTCAAGCAGTAACCGGGATGATGCTGGCGATGAACTACGTGGCCAGCCCCGATCACGCCTTCGACGCCGCGCGTTATATCTCGACGCGCGCTCCCTTCGGCCAGTTCATCCGCGGGCTTCATTCGTGGGGCGCAACCGCGATGGTGGTGGTGATCGGCGCCCACATGGTGACCACTTTTCTCTCGGGCAGTTACAAGTATCCGCGCGAGATGACCTGGGTTACCGGCGTCGTCCTGTTCCTGATCGTGATGCTGTTCGGATTCACCGGGTATCTGCTGCCTTGGAACCAGAAGGCGTACTGGGCGACCGTGGTCGGCACCAACATCGCGGGCTCGACCCCCTACATCGGGGATTACATCGTGCGCTTCTTCCGCGGCGGCAGCGAGGTCGGGCCGCAGACGTTGACGCGATTCTACGCAATGCACGTGCTGATGCTGCCCGCGGCCCTCCTCTCGCTGGTCGCGGTGCATCTGTTCATGGTCGTGCGCCAGGGCATCTCGGCGCCCCCCAAGCGCCATCCCGAATACGGCAGGCACGGTATCAACGCCCAGCTCGGCCTCGACCCCCAGCTTGGGACCGACCCCAAGCTCGGCATCGATCCCAAGCTCGGCCTCGACCCCCAGCTCAGTATCGACACCCAGCGCAGCCGGGCGGTCGACGAATATCATCACGAGAAAGAGGCGGGAGAGTCCTTCTATCCGTTTTATCTGGCCAAGGACGCCGTCGCCGTGCTGCTGGCGCTTGCGGTGGTGATGGTTTTGGTCTTTATGTATCCGGTCGAGATCGGCGAGATCGCCGACCCGGCCAGCACCAGCTACAACCCGCGCCCGGACTGGTACTTCCTGTTTTTGTTCCAGGCGCTCAAGTATTTTCCCGGCAGCATGGAAGCGGTCGCGGCAGTCATGCTGCCGGGGCTTGCGTTGACGATCCTCCTGGCGGTGCCGTTCTTCGATCGGCGGATGCGCCAGCATCCGCTGGATCGCCCGATCGCCACCGCCTTCGCGATCTCAGCGCTGGCCGGCGTGATTGCGTTGACCGTGATCGGCGCGGAGTCGCCGCTGCTCAATCCGTACGTGCCGGAGCGGCCGACCGTGGAGGAAGGTCACCGGCTCTTTCACACGCTGAATTGCGCATACTGCCACGCCGTCAATGGCCGCGGGAGCAAGATCGGGCCCGACCTGATGCTGGATCCCCTCAAGCACGACAAGGCTTGGATAGTCGTCCATCTCGAGCGGCCCGGCGAAGTGGTGCGGCCCGGCCACCGCACCGCAATGACGGGATTGTTGCCGGAGGAAAGCGCGGATCTGTTCGACTACATTGAGGAGTTGCAGGGCGGTGGCCCCTATAGCGAAAAGGCGTCCCGGTTGTTCTACCGAAATTGCGGCAAGTGCCACACGGTGGCAGGCCACGGCGGCGCCAAAGCTCCCGATCTGAGCGGGATTGGGCTGGTGCGGTCGGTTTCGTTCATCCACCGCTACATCGAGGATCCGAAGTCCCTGTATAGCAAGACCAAGATGCCGGGGTTCTTGCAACCGGAGGGCAAGCTGACGCACGTCGAAATCGAGGACATCGCGCGCTTTCTCGCGCATCAGCGCACACCGGCGCCTCCTAAAAACTGATCCGCGCGAACCCCGCCGCAAGGGGGGCCCGGACGGAGCACGATTAGTCGCGGGGAAAGAATCGTGAGGGTGCAAATCGAGCCCGCCGTTTGCGCCGCTCGGGGCGGGGGTGCCGGGTCAAAACCTGTTCCGCGCGAGCGGAAACACATATACTCAGAGCGATAGGTGAAGTATCCATGATGCCCTCGATCGACTTCGCGAAAGCGCCCTTTCTGGTTATCTGGGAAACGACTCAGGCCTGCGACCTCGCCTGCAGCCATTGCCGCGCCTCGGCTCAACCGTTGCGCCATTGCGACGAACTGACCACCGCGCAAGGCTTCGCGCTGCTTGCCGAGACCGCTGCGATGGGCACTCCGGTGTTCATCCTAAGCGGTGGCGACCCGCTCAAACGTCCCGACCTGTTGGACCTCGTGCGCGAGGGCAAGCGGCTCGGTCTGCGCATGGGAACCATTCCCGCGGCAACTCCAACACTTACTTCGGCGGTGGTGCGCCAGTTGAAGGAGGCGGGCCTGGACCAGATGGCGCTGAGCCTCGATTATCCGCGCGCTGACCTTCACGACGGTTTCCGCGGAGTGCCAGGGGCCTTCAACCGGACAATGGCGGCGGTCGAATGGGCGCACCAATGTGCTCTGCCGCTACAGATCAACACGACGCTGTGGGCTGGTTCAGCGCCGTTTCTGTCCGAGATGGCTGAGCTGGTCGAACGTCTTGGAGCGGTCTTCTGGGAGGTGTTCTTCCTGGTCCCGATGGGACGCGGCGAGGAGCTGGACGGCGTCGCGGCAAGCCAGTGTGAGGAACTCTTCGCGATCTTATACGCGGTTCAGAAAAAGTCGCACTTCATCGTGAAGGTGACCGAGGCGCCCCACTACCGCCGCTATGTCGCACAACACGAAGGGGATAGCAGCGGCAAGCAGCACCAGGGCCACCCTGGCTCGGTGGCGATGCCCGACATGCTTCGGCGCTCGGAAGGGCCGGGGCACACTGTTGGGCTTGCGCCTCACGGCGTCAACGCTGGCAAGGGCTTTGTCTTCGTGTCCCACACCGGTGAGGTCTATCCGAGCGGATTCCTGCCGGTGTCTGCCGGAAACGTGCGATCGCAAAGCTTGGCCGGGATTTATCGCGACTCAGAGCTCTTCCGCACGCTGCGTGACCCAGCCGCGCTGCGCGGCAGGTGCGGGCGGTGCGAGTATAGCGCCTTCTGCGGCGGCTCGCGCTCGCGTGCCTATGCGCTGACCGGCGACTTTCTCGCGACTGACCCGTGGTGCAATTATCAACCTGCCCGCCGGGCCACCGCTTAGCAAAGCCCTGCGGCTGGCGTCATCGCGCTAGCCCCTGCGAAGCGCCACCGCGGCGCGGGCCGGCTCGATCGCGCCGTAGCATACGATCGGATCGAACAGATCGAGTACGGTGCGATCGTCGGACAGCAGGCCGCGCATCGGATGGCGCCCGAGATGCGCCTCAGCGAACAGATGGGCGATTACCGCCTTGCGCGCGCTGCCGGAAGTGCTGAGCTCGTAGGCGGCTTCCTCGAGCAGCAAGGCGGTGGAGGCGACGTCGGCGAGATAGTTGCCGAACACGCGCGCGCGCAATTGCGCGACCTCGCGATCGAGACGCGAGAGATGCGCGAGCGCCTCACGCACTTCGCCGAGTGCGCCAACCACCGTCTCACGCGTGGCGGCAAGCAGGGCGCCTGCGGTCTCGGCGCGTTCGCCGAGCGCGCCGAACGCGGCCTGCATCACCTGCTCGCTGCGCAGCGCGCGCAGGATGTCGAGGCAGATGATGTTCTCGGTGCCTTCCCAGATGGTGTTGCTCTGCGCGTCGCGCAACTGGCGCGCGAGCGGCCAGTTCTCGACATAGCCGTTGCCGCCATGGACTTCGACGGCCTGCGAGGCGAACTCGATCCCGCGCCGGCTGGCGCGCAACTTCGCCACCGGCACGAGCAGGCGCGCCAGCGCGCTATCGTCCGAGGTGGAGGCGAAGACCAGCGCTGCGGCGGCCTCCAGCTCGACCATCATGCCCACCAGCATCTCGCGCATCATCGGGAGATCGCGCAGCGCGCGGCCGAACGCGCTGCGATGCCACGAGAAGATCGCAGACTCGAGGAACGAGCGGCGCATGATGCCAAGGCCCATCACGGCGATGCCGCGTCGCGAGTCGTTGACCATTTCCATCATGCGGTTGATCCCCTGGCCGTCGCTCGCCGTGCCGCCGCTGCCGGCGAGCAGAGACGCTTCGGCGTCGATGAAGTCGACTTCGGCGGTGGGCACCGCGCGGGTGCCGAGCTTGTCCTTGAGGCGGCGAATGGAGATGCCGTTGCGGGAGCCATCGCGGCGCAAGCGCGACACCAGAAACAGCGCGACGCCGCGCAGTCCGTCGGCGCCGCCTTCGGGTCGGGCGAGCGTCGCGATCGCGCTGGCATCGACATTTGAGCAGAACCACTTGGAGCCGTTCAGGATCCATCGATCGCCGTCGCGGCGCGCAGTGGTGGTGAGCGTGGCGAGGTCGGAGCCGCCGGTTTTCTCGGTCATGAACATCGCGCCGTCCCACGCGTCATCGAAGTGCTCAGCGGTGAGATGCGGCATGAACTCGCGCTGCACCTCCGTCGGCGCGAAGCGGCGCACCAGGCCGATCACCCCGCTGGTCATGCCGACCGAACAGAGCATCCCAATCTCGGCCTGCGACAGCATGTAGTTGAGCGCGGTCGGGATCACCTCGGGCAGATGACGGCCGCGGCGGCGCGCTTCAGTGTACAGCCGTGGGCCGCTTACGCCGGCTTCCCAGAGGTCGCGCTTGGTGGCGAGCGCGCCGGGATGGTGGCGCACTTCGTCGAGCGGATCGCCCCAGCGGTCGAACTTGACGAGTTCGGGTGAATGCTTGTCGGTGACCTCAGCGCGCGCGGCGACCGGACCGCCGCACAGCGCCCCGACCTTGCGCAGCTCAGGCTCGAGCCAGTCGAAATCGGCGGGCTCGAGCAACCGGCGCATCTGAAGCTGCAGGTTGGGATCGATATCGTACCAGTTAAGTCCGATTGCGCTCTCGAATTGGGCGTAGTCGATCATGGCCGGGGTCTCCCACTGCGGCAAGGCGCCCGAAATTCGAAGCATGGCGGCGCCGCGCTCGATTCAAAAGCTACTCGCGCGCGTCAAAGCTGTCCATCAAAGCGCCGGATTCTCCGCGCGCGGCTACTTTTGGAACTTGCGGAAGTCCGGCGCGCGCCGCTCCATGAATGCGTTGCGTCCTTCCATGGATTCTTCGGTGCGGTAGTAGAGTCCCAGCGAGATTCCGCCCATCGCTCCGATGCCTTTGATGTGGTCGGTTTCGGCGTTGAAGGAGGCCTTGGCGATCCTGATCGCGGTCGGGCTCAAGGCCAGGATCTCGCGCCCCCAGGCGCGCGCCTCGTCCATCAACTGCGCGGCGGGCACCACCTTGTTTACCAGGCCCATCTCCAGAGCTTCCTGCGCCGAATACTGGCGGCACAGGAACCAAATCTCACGCGCCTTTTTCTCGCCGACCAGGCGCGTCAGGTAGGCGGTGCCGAACCCGGGATCGACGCTGCCAACCCGCGGACCGACCTGGCCGAAGCGGGCGGTATCGGCCGCGATAGAAAGGTCGCAGATTATATGGAGGACGTGTCCGCCGCCGATTGCGTAGCCGTTGACCGCGGCGATAACCACCTTTGGAATGTCGCGGATGACTTCGTGCAGCGCTTCGACGTTCATCCCGCCGCGATAGCCTCCGCCGCTGCGCGCGGCTTGGTCACCGCCCGAGCTGAAGGCGCGGTCGCCGGCGCCGGTCAGAATCACCACCCCGATCGAATGGTCTCGCCAGGCGTCCCTGAAGGCCTCCACCATCTCGTCCACGGTCTGACCGCGAAACGCGTTGCGGACCTCCGGACGATTCATTGTGACGGTGGCGATCCCGTCTTGCTTCTCGTAGATGATGTCCTCAAATGCCATCTGCGTCTCCTTCGGCCGTGGCACGCGCGACCGCGAGCTTTGCGCCACGGCGTTTACGACTCATCCAGAGATTTATTTTCCCTGAAATTTGGGCTTGCGCTTTTCTGCGAAGGCAGTCGCCGCCTCGCGATGGTCTTCGGTGTTAAAGCTCATCATCTCATACGCGATCGACGCGTCCAGAATTAAATTGACCTGCTGCTTGAGCCACTTGTTCACCGCGAGCTTGGTCCATCGGATCGCCCAAGTCGGGCCGTCGGCCAATTCGCGGGCGATTTCCCCGGCCTTGGATAGCACCTGGTCTGCCGGCACGGCGTAGTTGACCAGCCCCATTTTGGCTGCGTCGGAACCGCTGATGAACGTCCCTCGCATCAGGAATTCCTTGGCCCGCGCCGGCCCGACCAGCAGCGGCCAGATCACCGCGCCGCTGTCGCCGGCAACGATTCCAACCTTGACGTGGGTATCGGCGATCCGCGCGGTTTCAGAGGCGACGATAACGTCCGACAGCAGCGCGATATTCGCGCCGAGGCCCATCGCGTCGCCATTGACCGCGGCTATGATCGGCTGCTCAACGTCGAGCAGGTTCTGGATGATCCTGCGGCCCGCCGCGGCGATCTTGAGCGTCCACTTTCTGCCTTCCTCAGTGCCCCAGCGCGCCGCCATCGCCTTCACGTCGCCGCCCGCCGAAAAGGCCTTGCCCGCGCCGGTCAGCAAAATCGCGTTCACTTCCTCGTCGTTGGCAAGGTCGATCCAGATGGTTTCAAGTTCGTCGTGTAGTTCGGAATTGACCGCGTTAAGTGCTTCAGGCCGGTTCAGGGTCACGGTGGCGAGCTTGTTCTCCCTCTCGACCTTGATGCATCGATACTTTGCATAATCAATCATGACGATTGCCTTCTCTCCTGATGCTCTCGGGGCTCATCTCCGGAGCAGTCCGCTACATCTGATGCCATCGGGAACATCGCGTGACCCTGCTCTCGGCTCTGGAGATGCGAGCGGGCGGCAGACGCTAGTGCGCCAATTGACTCAGGCAGCTTCGGTTACAGGCAGCGCGTTCAGGCCACCGGGAGCATCCGTCCATGCGGAGTCTGTTCATCCCGACCGCCGACGTCATCGCAGCGTACGCGGCGTCGACCGTGACCTGGGCGGGCTCGCCATTATCAGGGCAGGTCACCTCCTTGGGTTTTCTGAAGTCCGCGAAGACGCTCAACCCGACGGGTAAAAGGACGTAGCTGATACCGATTGCAGCGATAGCGCCGAGAGTGACCAAGGTATCCATAGGTCATACCTCCTGTTGATGCGAGCGGGGCGAGATCAGGTGCGCATTAATCGTACCGATCTTCGGCGACCTGACCTGTGCCTACTCTGACGTGTCGCAAAAGTCGAGCGCGCCCCATGTCCCGCGCACAAACACCTTGCAAAGGGAGAGCGTATCGGGACCGCAAGGCGCGCGGTAAGCGGGGAGGGCAGGGGCTAGCGGGCGAAGGCCACCCTCAAGGCGTCGGCGGCTTGCCGCAGGCCCTCTTTACCCTTGTCGAGCGCGTCGGCAAGGCTGATGAAGGCGTGGGTCACGCCTTCGTAGCGCGTACAGGTTACTTTGACGCCGGCGGTGATGAGGCGCTCGGCGAATCGCTCGCCTTCGTCGCGCAGCGGATCGTGGCTGGCAGTCAGGACGAGCGCGGGCGGCAGGCCCTTCAAGTTTTTCGCCCGCAGCGGGCAGGCGTAGGGATTGTTTTTTTCCGCGCCGGGGTCGAGGTAATTTTTCCAGAACCATTCCATGTCGGCGCGCGACAGCGCGTAGCCGTCGGCGGCGAATTCCTTCTGCGACGGCGTGTCGAGTGCGCAATCGGTGACAGGATAAAGGAGCAACTGGAAGTTGATCGCGGGACCGCCGCGATCGCGCGCCATCATCGAGACCACCGCGGCCAGATTTCCGCCCGCGCTGTCGCCGCCGACCGCGAGCCGCGACGCGTCCGCGCCAAGCGCGGCCGCGTTTTCGGCTACCCACCTCGTGGCCGCGTAGCAATCCTCGGCGCCGGCCGGAAAAACGTGCTCGGGCGCGAGCCGGTAATCGATCGACACGACCACGCATCCCGCACCGTTGGCGAGCGCGCGGCAGACCGGGTCGTGACTCTCCAAATCTCCGAGCACCCATCCGCCGCCGTGGAAATAGACCAGCACGCCCATCGGCGCGCTGCCCTCGGGGGTGTAAACCCGCGCCGCGATTTGACCGTCGGCGCCCGCAATGCGGCGATCCTCGACGCGATAGATGGCAGGCGGCGGGGCCAGATTCGCCTCGACCAGCGCGCGCATCTTGGCCCGCGCCTGCTCGGCAG
Source organism: Candidatus Binatus sp. (assembly GCF_036567905.1). Lineage (NCBI taxonomy): Bacteria > Candidatus Binatota > Binatia (SeqCode) > Binatales (SeqCode) > Binataceae (SeqCode) > Binatus (SeqCode) > Binatus sp. (SeqCode). Next base: position 23,171 of record NZ_DATCTO010000035.1, on the reverse strand, counting down.
TTTCCGCGCGCAGGAACATCGGACCGGCCGCGTTGAACGCGTCGAGTATGGTTTTCATCTGGGGATCGAGGGTGCTTGCCATGCGAGATCATTAAGTTACGCGGGGCTGATAGGCAAGCGCCGTCGCCGTGGCGGGATCGTTCACCTCGGGCGGGAGCACCACCGCCTGGGTGCCGCTGCTCGATGCGTCGGGCTCAACACTCGGGCTGGTGAATGCAGCAAATGTGGACGCGGGACCGGCGACGACATACACTTACGATCCGTCAGGGACGCCGACGGTGAGCGGCGCGGCGAACAACTGGCCGTTTCAGTACCAGGGCATGGAGCACGAATTCATCGACCCAGGCCGGCTTTACTACGGCGGCGGAGGGCAGTTCTACAATCCGCAGATTCAGCGCAGCCTGTCGGAGACCGGCGCCACCGGCATCAGCGGCGCTGGGCCCGTGAGCGGGTGATCTCATTCCGTTTACGGGTTCAGCGATAGATTTCGCAAGCACAGGTTTGGAACAGTTCGATCAGAATAATAACTCTGGAGGAGGATCTGGAGGCGGAATGTGCGAGGAAGGCAAACCCGACCCCGCGCCCAATCCCGACTGTCTGCCTGGCATGGCCTGCGGATGCCCGCCGCCGACAGACGATGACGGTCGCGGGGCAGCCGCAGGTCTCCTACGCGTGGGACAACGCGAACCGGCTGACTGGGCTCACCCAGGGGAGCACCTCGGTGTCGCTCAATTATGACAACGCGAATCGCAGAACGAGCCTGACGCTGCCCAACGGCATCGTGGTGGCGTACACTTACGACAGCGACTCGCACGTGAAAGGAATGGCTTGGACGCTGGCGGGGAATCCGGTGGGAGATCTCGAATACAACTACGACGCCGACGGGCGGGTGATCGGGAAGACCGGGAGTTTCGCGCAGACCAACCTGCCGCAGCCTGTGACAGGCAACACGTTCAACGCGGACAACGAGATGACCGCTTTCAACGGAACGCCACTGAACTACGACGCGAACGGTAATCTAACCGATGACGGGACCAACACCTACACTTGGGACGCGCGCAATCAGTTGACTGCAATGAGCGGCGGAGCGAATGCAAGCTTTATCTACGACGGGTTCGGACGCCGGATGAGCAAAAATGTGGCGGGAAACACCGCCCAGTTTCTCTACGACCGGCTGAATCCGGTGCAGGAAATCCAAGGAGGCACGCCCACCGCGAATCTGCTGACCGGGCTCAGAATCGACGAGCGCTTCCAGCGCACAGACCCCGCCGGCACGGCGAACCTCCTGACCGACATCCTCGGCAGCACACTGGCGCTGACGGATTCGACCGGCGCGATCCAGACCCAGTACGCCTACGAGCCTTTCGGCAACGGGACCTCGATCGGTGCGGCAAGTACAAATTCCTATCAATATACCGGCCGCGAAAACGACGGCACCGGCCTGGATTACTACCGGGCCCGCTACTACAGCCCGACGTTCCAGAGATTCATCGCGCAGGATCCGATCGGAATTCGCAGCGGCGACTTGAATTTATATGCGTATGTCTCCAACAGCCCCCTTAACTGGATAGATCCGTCGGGACTGATAATCAATGTGATCGGAGGTCCTGTCGAACAAGGCGAGTACAATCAAGCGACATCATATCTCAGTCAAGATCCCGGGATGAACCAAATCATTCAAGATCTCAATACCTCCTCGATTATTTACAATATCATGTTTAACAACAATAGTGTCGATTCCTATGACTCGTGGAACCATATAATCCAGTGGGATCCTCACTCCGGAAATCGTTGTACGAATAAAGGTAGGCAGAGCCCGGCCTTGATGCTCGGCCACGAAATGGCTCACGCTGACAATAGCCTCTTGGACCAGTTGACGGGTTGGATTCCCTCCGACCAATACGACAATTGGGAAGAGGAGCGCGTCATCACCGGTCCCGAGAGTAGCGCGGCCGATACGTTGGGCGAAGACACGCGCACTGATCATGGTGGTAGCCCTTACTGGGTCCCTGGTCCGACCTCCAGGTAGGCATGAAATCACGAGCGTTAGTTTGGTTTACGGTGGTCTGCATGCTTTTGCTAGTCTGTGTGGAAGCTAAGGCAGGGGGCGATCAAGCTCAATCGGTAGTTAATGCGATAGAGAAGGCCTTGGAAAACTATCAAGTTTTCAAGGTCGAAATCGTGCAGGTGCCCGGATATGTGGAGTCGCCAATACGAATCGACTCTAAGCGATTAGAAGATCACTTCGTCTATAAGGTCACAATAGGTGATATCAGAGGAAATCCCTATCGAACGGATCTCGTGGCGGCACTGAAATCTTTGACCACTGAAAGTCGGGAAACGCCCGTGGACCTACGGTGGGGCCTTATATTTTACAACGAAGATGGAACAAGAGCCGGGTCAATTTATTTCGACAGGAGCGGTCGCCACGGGGCAGTCAATGATGAGCCGATGAATTTCGACGGGATTTGGTCAAATTCGCTTTTTAATTGGCTCAAAGACAATTTCGGAAGCTGCTTGCGCTGATGGACGCCCGGTGGCGACTAGCCCCTACGGGATCACTCAGGGTACTTCCTCTGTCTCCTCTTCCGAGGCAAGGGTAACCTGACTCAGCATACCGATCGCCGCGGCAAGGTTACGGCCTACCAGTACGACGGACTCAACCGCCGCATCTTCGCGGGCTTCGGCAAGAGCGGCAGCAGCTACGAGAGCACGGTTTCCTACAGTTGGGATGGCGGCGATCGCCTGACCGGGGCGACCGACTCGATTGCGGGAACGATCGCACGGACGTACGATCTGCTGGATAACCTCACCGACGAGCAGACCCAGCAAGGCGAGGTCAGCTATACATTCGACGCAGCCCACCGACGGCAGACAATGACGGTCGCAGGACAACCGCAGGTATCCTACGCCTGGGATAATGCGAACCGGCTGACTGGAATTACCCAGGGAAGCACGTCGGTTTCACTGAACTATGACAACGCGAACCGGCGCACATCGCTGACGCTGCCCAACGGCATCGTGGTGGCGTACACTTACGACAGCGACTCGCACGTGAAGGGAATGACCTGGACGCTGGCGGGGAATGCGGTGGGAGACCTCGAATACAACTACGACGCCGACGGGCGCGTGATCGGGAAGACCGGGAGTTTCGCGCAGGTCGTGCTGCCGCAGCCTGTGACGGGCAACACGTTCAACGCGGACAACGAGATGACCGCTTTCAACGGAACACCGCTGAGCTACGATGCCAACGGCAACCTGGGGAACGATGGTACGAATACGTATGCGTGGGATGCGCGCAACCATCTGGCGGGGATGACCGGGTCGAGCACGGCCGGCTTTGTGTACGATGCGTTCGGAAGGCGCGCGCAGAAGACGGTCAATGGCGCTTCGACCCAATTTCTGTATGACCGGTGGAATCCGGTCCAGGAAGTCCAGGGAGGCACGCCGAGCGCGAATCTGCTGACCGGGCTCAGGATCGACGAGCGCTTCCAGCGCACAGACCCCGCCGGCGCGCGCGACTATCTGACCGACATCCTCGGCAGCACACTCGCCCTGACCGATACGACCGGCGCTATCCAGACCGAATACGGCTACGAGCCTTTCGGTAGCACGACTACTAGCGGCGCGTCGAACGGCAATTCTTATCAGTTCACCGGCCGAGAAAACGACGGGACGGGCCTGGACTACTATCGGTCCCGTTACTACAGCCCGACGTTGCAACGTTTCATCGCGCAGGACCCGATCGGTTTCGCTGGCGGCGACCCGAATCTCTATGGGTATGTACGCAACGATCCGGTTAGCCTTCGCGATGGGTACGGAAGAGGCCCGATAGGCTATGGAATTGTTTTTGGCGGTTGTTTAATTGCGGGCATTATCGACTATCTACAGATTTCTCTCGAAATAGATCAACTAGCCGTGAACGTTAACAGCCTTAATCGGGACATTGGCAATCTGTGGGACCAAGTCAATAACACTGATGACCCCGATCAGATCGTAGACCTGAAGTGCAAGATCGATAAGAAAGAGGCGCAAAGACTGAACGACATAAAGCAGGAGGTATCTCTTAGAGAGGACATGGCTATTACAGGAGGCATTGGGGCCGTAGTATGTGGCGCTGGGGGATATGCTGTGGGGGTTCTTTCTCCATTATGAAGCCGCTTTTCCTCATCCTTTGCTCGAACGGCATGAGACCTTTTCTACGTGCCGGCATAGCTCTCGGGCTCCTCAGTATCGCTTCTTACATGCTTCTGGGCTTTTTGTTGTACCGAGCAGCGCCTCCGTTTCCGAGGGAGTCGTTCAGGCGGCTTCCGATCCGGACGAGGTTCTTCATCTTGCTCCCTTTGACCAAGGGCTGGCAGGATGAGGTCGCTCCGGGACACATCGAAGCGATCCGGAAATACCGAAGAATTGCACTTACCTTGCAATTGGCATTTTATAGCATTTTTGCAATAGAGTTTGGCTATTATGTTATCTTGGGCCATTGGTTGTTCGTAATGGTGGCCAGCGGGCAATGCCAGGGCTAGGCGCAGGCTTTTCCCTCCCGAAAGCTCCATCTGGAGCAGAATTGGAGCGGCTGCGAGAATTGCTGTCGAATTGATGCGATGAAATGAAGCGGGCTGCAATCAGAACCATCTGGAGGGGATGACCGGGTCGAGCACGTCCGGCTTTGTGTACGATGCGTTCGGAAGGCGCGCGCAGAAGACGGTCAATGGCGCTTCGAGCCAATTTCTGGATGACCGATGGAATCCGGTCCAGGAAATCCAGGCAGGTGCTCCAAGCGCCAATCTGCTAACGGGGGGTCGGCTCGACGCTTGAGTGCTGTGGCAAGGTCGCGCCAATGCGCGCGGGGCTAATTCCCGAAGCGGTGAAAGTCCGCGCGCCAGTGCGCGCGGAACCAGGGCTCGCCGTCGCGCGTGCCGTACACGTCGGCGTTGACCATCATGTCGTCGCCGCCGATGCGGCAGTCGAGGTTGGTGGTTTCGTCAACCGCGAACGTTGCCGTCGGTGACCAGGCGTCGGCGCGAGCTCTGTATTCGTCGAAATGCAAGCGCGCGCGCATCGACGCGTAGGCGCGGCCGTCGGTCGCGATCGGCGCCACGCTGCCATGCGGATTTATAATCTTCTCGCTCGGCGCGACGCCGGTCTCGGTAAACGTGAGCGTGAACGGCTGATCGCCGACGCGTTTGTAGCATAGCCGGTAGATCTTCGGGGTCCAGAAACCGATTTTGTGTGCGCCCGGTTCGCGCCTGATCCAATCGAGTTGATTCACCTGTCCCTCCCAGCATCCGCGGAACACCGCAGGCAGAGCAGGAAGCGCTTGCGCCGTCATCGGCGCGGCGTTCACGGGAGCAGGCGGGGGAGGTGGGACGGCTTGGGGCGGCGCGGGCGCAGGCCTCCACAATTCCTGCGGCAGCAGTTGAATCGTGTCACCGTTATCGGCCCCGGAGGGCGCCCACGTGGTCGGCGGCGGCGCCGGACGCGGTGGAACGTACGGCTGATTCTGCTGCGCGGGTCCGGGAACCTCGAGGATTGTTTGCGCGCGCGCGGATCGAATCCCAATCGAAGCCAGTCCGCAGGCGAGCGCAAATAATATAAGGGTACGGGTCCGCATCGCTGGTTCCCATATATTATACTCGAAGACGTGCTGTTGCGTTTCAGCGACTGCGCCGTAGATTGACCGCGAAGCGACAGCTACCATCGGGAAAAGTTCGCAGCAGTTTCCGATCGATGTCGGCTGAGGAAGATGAGCGATCAAAATGTGAATTTCGAAGCCGCGTGGGCGATCAGCCAGGCGCCAGCGACCGGACGCCGCGCCCAGGCGCATCGATTGGCCAACGCGATGCGCCGCGTGATCGACCATTTGGTGCAGGTCGCCGCGCCTGAGGAAGACTTGTCAGCCGCCGCCGACGCGTTGGAGCGCTACGCCCGGCGGTTGTCGAAATATCCGATCTCGCGCAGCTACGAGGGGTTTGCCGAGAGCGCCAACGCCGGCGACCCGCGTGCGTTCTTCGATCACAGCCCGCTGATCGGAATCGCAAATCCGCTTGCGCCGCCGATTCGGCTGGCCGTGCTCGGCGACAGGGTCGAGGGGCGCGGGACCTTCGGCGTCGCATATGAAGGTCCGCCGGGGCACGTGCACGGAGGATTTCTCGCCGCCGCGTTTGACGAAGTGCTTGGAATGGCGCAGTCGCTGACGGGTAATCCCGGCATGACGGGGACGCTTACGATTCGTTACCGGCGGCCGACGCCGTTGCTGACCGAGCTTACCTTCGAGGCGTACGTCGATCGCGTCGAGGGGCGCAAGATATTCACCCACGGAACGCTGTCAGCGAACGGTCTGCTGACGGCGGAAGCCGAGGGACTGTTCATCGCAGTCGGCCAGGAGCGCTTCGCCGCGATGGCGGCGCTGGTCACCGCTCGCGCAAATTCGGCGGATGAAAAAAATCCGCGGGAAAGACCGCTCGCGAGAAGTAAGGATTAGGCAGTAGCCGGCGGGAACCTGTAGCAAGGACTACTCAGTGGAGTATGCGCGGCGTTATCGCATCTACCGCGATATACTATCGAGAGAGTAATAGGATCGCCGATCGATTGGCGATTGGCTATTCGCAGTTCACGCGCTTGACTACACGGCGGCCCTCGCCGCCGAAGCGAACGTTGCGCTCGTAGGTTACCTCGCAGCGCGAGACATTCACCGGCAAGCGCCGGAAGACCTGCGCCGTGGTATTCGCATACTCGCACTGCAGCCAGTAACCGCGATCGCTTTTCGCCAATTTCCAGGTTTGGATGACGGTGTCGCTGGTCGTTTGCTCGCGGTCGGGCACCAGCGATGCTTGCTCGGCGGGTGGACCCTCGAAGATAGTGACGCCCGCAATCGCGGTATCGTACCCGGAGTAAGTAACGGTCCAGTCCGGAGCCGGCGCCGAGGTTTTCTGTTCGACGGCGAGGGTCGGAGGGCAAGTCGCCTGCGCGCACGCGAGATGCGGCGCCGCAATCGCGCACGCGAACGCAATCAGGTTGAGCGCAAGTCGCTTCATCTCGCACCTCCCCGGCCCGGGTGTGAGTTTAGAATGCGGCGCGAGGAAAAACGAGTGCGGGGCGGAGCCACGAACACAATTCGCACTCCGCCCCGCAGACGGGCAAAGCCGCTTGCGGCGCCGCCGCCGGATGCAGGTATGGCCGGCCGGGACTACCGCTCGGCCCTTGGTCTCTTGTAGTAGGGCTTGGCGGGGCCCGCGATTATCACAATCGCAATAGCCACTCCCGCCAGCAAAGATACTGCTTCCATCATCATGATCATGTTCCTAACTCACTTTCGCGCGCGCGGATCTCGCGATCGATCCAACCGCGCGCGATTTCAGCTCGATTGTCCTTTGCCTCGCCGAGCCGCACGTGCGAATCGCTCATGCGTTCGTGCCGCGACGCGCGCATCTGTCAAGGAAGCAACTCGAGAACGCTTCGGGAAGCCGATCGAAGTCGATTCGCTCGACCGGGTCCTTCCCCTGCGTGATATGCGATGCGTCGATTTAGAGGCCCACGAACGAGAGAACGATGTACGCCAGCGTCAGGAATGCGAACGTCACCCCGGGCAATTCGCTGAGCAGACTGTTTTGCGCAATACGATCGGCAGCGGCAGTCTCGGTCTGCTCCCTTATCTGCTGAAAGCCTGCGAGTCTCTGATTAACCGTGGTAGCAGCCATCTTCCTCACCTCCCGTAAAAGTTCGCCGTCAGCAGAGGTGGAGCAAGGCTGATGCCAAGGACCCGAGCGTTCATTTCATTGGACAATTTTCGACCGATGCAGTCTTTACTCTTTGCGATTCGCAAAAAGTTAGCAGCGAGTCGCGAATCCCCCGCCATTTGCATAGCGCCCGCCGCTCGACTCGGCTCACCAATGCGAAGCAGCCGAGCGACTGCATGCAGCGCGATCGCGTCGTCAAGATTGCGGCTATTGTTACGAACGCGTTGCGGCCGCCATCGCATCGCGACGGCTCCCACGGCGCATGCGACGGCCGAGGTCGAGCAACGCGTAGGCGTCGCTCATAGCCGCCCGACGCCCGAGCGCCGGTTTGGGTTGACGGCGCCGCTCGACTCGGCCTTTAATGCCGGTCATGGCTGGAATTGTTTCTTACGGTTCATACGTTCCGTACCGACGCCTCAAGCGCTCCGCGATCGCCGCCGTCCTCGGCACACCCGCCGGCAGGGGCGAGCGCGCAATCGCGAGCTTCGACGAAGACAGCGTATCGATGGCGGTCGAGGCGGTTCGCGATGCGCTGAAAGCGGCGCCGCCCGGCGACGTGCAGGCGCTCATCTTCGCAACTACGACGCCGCCATACGCGGAAAAACTCAGCGCCGCGGTGATCGGCGCAGCCGCGATGCTGCCGGCGGAAATTCGCGCATCGGATATGAGCGGTTCGGTCCGCGCCGGATTGTCCGCCCTGCTGCAGGGCTCCGATGCGATCGGCGGCGGCGCCAAGCGCGCGCTCGTCGCCATCGGTGATTGCCGGCTGGCGGCGCCCGAGGGCAAGGCCGAGCAGACGACCGGCGACGGCGCGGTCGCCTTCGTGCTCGGTGCGCAGGACGTGATCGCCGAAATCGAGGCGAGCGCCTCGCTGACGCGCGAGTTCCTGGACAGCTGGCGCGCGCAGGGCGAGCGTTTTTCGCATTCGTGGGAAGAGCGCTTCACCCTGACGCAGGCGCATTCTCCGCTGCTCGGCACGGTGATCAAGAACGTGCTGGAGAAGGCGAAAGTCGCGCCGGGCGATCTGTCGAAGGTAATACTCGACGCGCCCAACGTCCGCGCGGCCGACGAAATCGCGCGTGCGCTCAAAATCGACCCGGCCAAATTCTCCGATTCATTTGCCTTGACGGTCGGACAAACCGGCGCCGCGCACGCGGGCCTGATGCTCGCGGCCGCGCTGCCGTCGGCAAAGCCGGGCGACCGGATACTCGTCGCGACGGTGGCCGACGGCGCCGATGCGATTTTGCTCCGCGTCACGCCGGCCAACGCCGGCTTCAAGCCGGTGCGTTCTGTCGGCCGCATGATCGAGTCCAAGGGCGACGTGTCTTACGCCAACTATCTCAAGTGGCGCGAAATTCTGCCCACCGAGCCGCCGCGACGCCCGGATCCCGACCGGCCGGCGGGACCGCCGATGATGCGCTCGGAGAAGTGGAAGTTCGGCTTTATCGGCTCGCGATGCACCAACTGCGGGACGCCGCAGCTTCCACCGCAACTGGTCTGCGTGAAATGCCATCAGCGCGGCAAGATGGAGCCCTATGGATTCGCCGACCGTACCGGGAAAATCGCCACCTACGCCATCGATCGCCTCGCCTATTCTCTGAATCCGCCGACTGTTAACGTCGTGATCGACTTCGTCGGCGGCGGCCGCTTCCTGTGCGAGATGACCGACTGCGAACCCGACAAGGTCGCGATCGGCGACGAAGTCGAAATGACGTTTCGCCGGCTGTTTACCGCCGCCGGCGTCAACAACTATTTCTGGAAAGCGCGCCCCAGGCGTTAAGGCCGAGGAGAACCACCAATGGCAAGCAAAGGAATCAAGGACCGCGTCGCGATCGTCGGGATGGGATGCACCAAGTTCGGTGAGCTTTGGGACAAGGGGACGGAGGACCTGCTGGTGGATGCCGCGTACCAGGCCTATGAGTCGGCGGGCGTCGAGCCCAACGACGTCGACGCGTACTGGCTCGGCACCATGGGGTCGGGAATCTCGGGCCTGACGCTCTCCGAGCCGCTCAAGATTCAGTACAAGCCGGTCACTCGCGTCGAGAACATGTGCGCGACGGGATCGGAGGCGTTGCGGCAGGCGTGCTACGCGGTCGCGTCGGGCGCGTTCGACATCGCGATGGCGATCGGGGTCGAGAAGCTCAAGGACTCAGGCTACTCGGGATTGGTGATCAACAATCCGCCCAACGACGGCACCGAGGGCAGCATGACGGCGCCCGCGTCGTTCTCGCTGCTGGCGCCGGCGTATTTCAAAAAGTACGGACTCGACCCCGACAAGGGCAAGGACGTGCTGACGCGGATCGCGTGGAAGAATCACAAGAACGGCGCGAAAAATCCCAAGGCGCAGTTCCAGAAGGAAGTATCGCTCGAGGCAATCAAGAACTCGCCTAAGATTGCCGACCCGCTCGGAATCATGGATTGCTCGGGCGTGTCCGACGGCTCCGCGGCCGCGATCGTGGTCCGCGCCGAAGACGCGCACAAGTACTGCAAGAATCCCATCTACATAAAGGCGCTCTCGTTCATCGCGGGGCCGGCGGAAGGACCGCTGTCGCAGGACTACGATTTCACGACCTTCCGTGAAGTCGTCGCCAGCGCCAAAGACGCGTACGCGCAGGCGGGCATCACCAATCCTCGCGAACAAATCAGCATGGCCGAGGTCCACGACTGCTTCACGCCCACCGAACTCGTGCTCTACGAGGATTTCGGCTTCAGCCCGCGCGGGACCGCATGGCAGGACGTGATGGACGGGTTTTTCGATCTCGAAGGCAAGCTGCCGGTCAATCCGGACGGCGGTCTCAAGTCGTTCGGTCATCCGATCGGCGCGTCGGGCCTGCGCATGATGTACGAGATGTGGCTGCAGCTGCGCGGTGAGGCGGGACCGCGTCAGATCAAGAATCCGAAACTCGGATTGACGCACAATTTAGGCGGCGCGCCGGGCCGATGCGTCAGCTTTGTGTCGGTGGTCGGCAGCCAGATCGGCTAGCCGCGTCGTCATTCTGAGCGGAGAATCCCGGATCTTTGCGGAGCTGTTAGAACGGCCGGCATCGCCGAATGCCGGCCGTTTTCGTTTTTTTCCACGACGATGCGCAACGCCGCTCCATTACTCAAACGAATAGCCACTGCAGCAGTAGTGTTAGTATGTATCTATTACGTCGGCGAATTTATTTCAGTTAAGTATCGAATTCCCGCCAGCCGAGAGCCTTTCGGAACCGTGCAGATCAACAAGTTCTACGCAGTGCCTCAGAAGAGCGGCAAGACCGAATTCGAACCGGGCGAGCCTGAGGCTCAGACCTGCGTTAATTCGATATTCCCGCACCTGGGTTACAGTCCGTGCTGGTACGTCCGACGGCACAAAAACCAGCAGATAAATCTCTGAACGGCGGGCGTGTTTTGGTTACGGCCGTTCTTCTCGATCCGGACCGTTCGTGCCGTCAGGGTTATCCATGTGGTCGAGCCACTTTTGAATCATTTCTTGGGCTCCGGGCTTCTTCACGTCGCGAAAACACTCGCCGCCGTCGAACCCGATGTACCCTGGAGCAGGAACGAAATAGTGGTACAGGACCTCCGTAATCGGCCACTTGTGAGGGTGCATCTGATAGTCCGGATAGCGCTTCTTCCGAAGACTCTCGATGGGTTCAATGAGCATATCGAGGAAGGCTTGCTTGATTACGACTCGCTGTTCATCGGTTTCGGACTGTTCTTCGGCGCCATTGAGGTAGTCTTCCACGATGTTGCGAGGGCGCGTTGACCCGGAGCTCGTTATGCCCTCCCGATTCATCTCGTCTAACCATGCATGGATCGCTCGTTGCGCCTCCGGCTTTTTCATATCATCAAAAAACTTGCCGTCTCCGATCGTCATATCCTGGCGCTTGGGCACAATGTAACGCTCCAGGATCACGGTTATCGACCAAGCGTCCGGACGCATCTCATAGTCCGGATAAGTCTTTTCGCGGAGTTTCTTGACCGGCAGATCGAGCATGTCGGTCAAGGCTTGTTTGAGTACCTGCCGATGATCCTCCCCGCGCGTGTTTTCTGTTGCGCCATCGAGGTATTCAGCGACACTGTTATTTGAATCGCTCGACTCTGACGCTGTCGCATTGCGGGCGTGATCTGCATCGAGAAGCGTGCCTGCAATCAACAGAACGGTCGAGAGCAAGATTGCGTGGAATCTGTCGCTCATCTGATTTTTGGGGCTACCGGATAACATTACACCCCATTCAAACGGCGCAGATTCCGCCGCTAACTCTCAGTCAACATACTATCACAACAGCCGGTTGAATCGTTATTCCGCCGCGGCGGCTGTTCTTTCAGGCTGCTCGCTCACGAGGGCGAACCTCGCGATCAATCCGAGCCGCCAGCTTGTCCTTAGTGTTCTCCAAATCGTAACCCGCCTGCAGATTGATCCAGAACTGCGGCGAGGTCCCGAAGTATCGGCCAAGCCTTAGTGCGGTGTCGGCGGTGATTGCGCGCTGGCCCGCGACGATCGCGTTGATCCGATTGCCGGGCACACGCAGCGCCAACGCAAGCTGATTCATGCTGAGACCCAGCGGCCTCAGGAATTCCTCGCTAAGGATCTCGCCGGGATGAACCGGCGGAATTTCTCTCTTTTGTCGTGCCATAGTGGTGTTCTCTCTAATGATAATCGACGATCTCTCGGAAAGAAAATCGAGAGGTTTGCGGATCGCGTGTCGGCAATTTCGATGAAATTTGCATTGAAAAGCATGGTGCATTTTGAAATGCCGTGCGACTGAAGGATGCAAAAACCCTTGTGGAATCTGCGTTTCCGCATTGGCACGCGTGGTGCTCATAATCCCGTCGCAACAGACGGGACGGAGGCATAGCCGTTCAAAAGTACCGGACGGATCGGACGGCCACGCTGCCTGGTTACGGCCGGAACACTCTTGTCGCTCCGAACTGCGTCCGCACTAACAAGCCGCATTAAACTTTACTAAGTCGGGAAGCATTATGTGGGATTTGATTTCAATTTTCGGGAGCATCGCCTTTTTTGCGATCGCGATCGCCTACGTTTGGGGGTGCGACAATTTATGAGCCCGGTTGAAACGATTCTCGGCGGGGTGTGCGCCGTGTTGCTGGGCGCTTACTTGATTTACGCGTTGATCCACCCGGAAAGATTCTGAACCGCACTAGCCGGTACATACCTACATGCTATCCAATTCGGTTATTCAGCTCATTGCGTTTTTCTTGATCGTCACGGCGATCAGCGTGCCATTGGGCCTGTACATGGCGCGAGTGTTCTCCAATGAGCGCACCTTTCTGGACCCGGTGCTCTCGCCAATCGAGAGATTGATCTACAGGGTCTGCGGGATAAACCCCGGCGTCGAGATGGGCTGGGCGGGATACGCGGTGTCGATGCTCGCGTTCAGCCTGATCTCGATGATCTTCCTGTACGCGCTGCAGCGGCTCCAATATTACCTGCCGCTGAATCCGCAGGGCCTGGCCGGGGTGCCGGCGGGACTTGCCTTCAACACCGCCGCAAGCTTCACCACCAATACCAACTGGCAGGCATACTCGGGCGAGCAGACGCTGAGTTATCTGACGCAGATGGTCGGGCTCACGTCGCACAACTTTCTCTCGGCGGCGGCTGGAATCGCGATGGCGGCGGCGGTGATTCGCGGATTCGCGCGGCGCAGCGCCAAGACGATCGGTAACTTCTGGGTCGATCTCATTCGCGCGACGTTGTGGGTGCTGATTCCGATCTCCGTCATCTTCGCACTGGTTCTCGTTTGGCAGGGTGTGCCGGACAACTTCAGTCCGTATGTAAATGCGACGACGCTCGAGGGCGCTTCGCAGACGATCGCCGAAGGGCCGGTGGCCTCCCAGGAAATAATCAAGGAGCTCGGCACCAACGGCGGCGGCTTCATGAACGCCAACTCGGCGCATCCGTACGAGAATCCGACGCCGCTGACGAACCTGATCGAGATGCTCGCGATCTTCTCGATCGGCGCGGGCCTGACCCACACCTTCGGCAAGATGGTCGGCGACCGGCGGCAGGGATGGGCGCTGTTCGCGGTGATGTCGATTCTGTTTCTCGCCGGTGCGGCCACAGCCATCCGGGCTGAGCAACACGGCAACGCGCAATTCAGCAAGATCGGAATCGATCAACATGCCTCCGCAACGCAAAGCGGCGGCAACATGGAGGGCAAGGAAGTCCGCTTCGGAATCGTCGAGTCCGCGCTGTGGGCGACCGTGACCACCGACACCTCGTGCGGCGCGGTCAACTCGATGCACGACAGCTACACGCCGCTGGGCGGGCTGGTGCCGATGGTCAACATGCAGCTTGGCGAGGTGATCTTCGGCGGCGTCGGCTCGGGACTTTACGGAATCATCGTGATGGCCGTGCTGGCGGTGTTCATCGCGGGCCTGATGGTGGGGCGGACGCCCGAGTACCTGGGCAAGAAAATCGAAGCGCGGGAAATGAAGCTCGCGATGCTCTACGTGCTCATCTTTCCCGCCGTCATTCTGATACCGACTGCGCTCGCAACCGTCTTGCCCGCGGGCCTATCGGGGATTTCCAATCCGGGGCCTCACGGCTTCTCGCAAATCCTGTACGCGTACACGGAAGCGGGCGCGAACAACGGCTCCGCATTCGGCGGGCTCAACGCGAACGTGCCCTTCTACAACGTGTCAATCGCGATCGTGATGCTGCTCGGCAGGTTCATGATGGCGATCCCGGCGCTTGCGATCGCGGGCTCGGTCGCGGCCAAGAAATCCACCGCCGCCAGCGCCGGCACTTTCCCGACCGACGGCGTGCCGTTCGTGTTCCTGCTGATTGGGGTAATCGTGATCGTCGGCGCGTTGACGTTCTTCTGCGCCGTCGCGCTCGGACCGATCGTTGAGCAACTGCTGATGACGTCCGGGAAACTCTTCTAGGTCCGGTGTTTCAACCATGAGTGATCGCAAGGCTCCCGCACTTTGGAATCGCGAAATCGTCTCGCGCGCGGCGATCGAATCGTTCGTCAAGCTCGACCCGCGCCTGATGATCAGGAATCCGGTGATGTTCGTGGTCGAGGTCACCAGCGTGCTGGTGATGTTCACGCTGGCTGGCGACACGCTGGCTCATCGGATGGCGCTGGCCGGGTTCGAATTTCAAATCGCGCTCTGGCTGTGGTTCACCGTGCTGTTCGCAAATTTCGCCGAGGCAATGGCGGAAGGCCGCGGCAAGGCGCAGGCCGATAACCTGCGCAAGACTCGGACCGAAACCCAGGCCAAATTGGTCATCGAAGGCGGCCAGACGAAACTCGTGCCGGCCGCGCAGCTCCGGCGCGGCGACATCGTAATGGTCGCCGCCGGCGACGTCATTCCGGGCGACGGCGAAGTTATCGAGGGCATCGCCGCGGTTAACGAGGCCGCCATCACCGGCGAATCCGCGCCCGTGATTCGCGAAAGCGGCGGCGATCGCAGCGGCGTAACGGGCGGGACCACCGTGATCTCCGACTGGATCAAGGTGAAGATCACCGCCAACCCGGGCGAGACCTTCCTGGACCGCATGATCGCGCTGGTCGAGGGTGCGCAGCGTCAGAAGACGCCCAACGAAATTGCACTCAGCATACTGCTGTCCGGCCTCACGATCGTTTTCCTGCTCGTCATTGTTACGCTGTACCCGTTCGGGCTGTATGGCGGCACGCGGCTGGCGCTGCCGGTGCTGGTGGCGCTGCTGGTATGCCTGATTCCGACGACCATCGGCGGATTGCTCTCGGCGATCGGAATCGCGGGGATGGATCGGCTGGTGCAGCACAACGTTCTGGCGATGTCGGGCCGCTCGGTTGAAGCCGCCGGCGACGTCGATACTCTGCTGCTCGACAAGACCGGAACCATCACGCTCGGAAACAGGATGGCGGCGGAGTTCATCCCGGTGCAGGGCGTGGAAACGCGCGAACTCGCCGAGGCCGCGCAACTCGCGTCGCTTGCCGACGAGACCCCCGAAGGACGCTCGATCGTCGTGCTGGCCAAGCGCGAATACAACTTGCGCGGCCGTGAACTCGGCGAGGTCGGCGCCACCTTCATACCGTTTTCCGCGCAGACCAGGATGAGCGGCGTCGACATCGGCGGGCGGCGAATCCGCAAGGGCGCTGCCGAACAGATCGTACATTTCGTCCAGGATAATCGCGGCACGCCGCCGCCGGACTTGAAGGCAATCGTCGAGCGGATCGCGCGCAGCGGTGGGACTCCGTTGGTCGTCGCGGACGCGTCGAAGGCGCTTGGCGTGATTCATCTCAAAGACATGGTCAAGGAAGGAATCCGCGAGCGCTTCGAGCGGCTGCGTGCGATGGGCTTGCGCACCGTCATGATTACCGGCGACAACCCGCTGACCGCGGCGGCGATTGCCAAGGAATCGGGGGTGGACGACTTCCTGGCCGAGGCCACTCCCGAAACCAAGCTGCGGCTGATTCGCGAGGAGCAGAACCAGGGCAAATTGGTGGCCATGATCGGCGACGGCACCAACGACGCGCCCGCGCTCGCGCAGGCCGACGTCGGGATCGCGATGAACGCGGGCACCCAGGCCGCGCGCGAGGCCGGCAACATGATCGACCTCGACTCGAATCCGACCAAGGTGATGGAAGTCGTCGAGATCGGCAAGCAACTGCTGATGACGCGCGGCTCCTTGACGACGTTTTCGATTGCCAACGACGTCGCCAAGTACTTCGCGATCATTCCGGCGCTGTTCATCGTGGAATATCCGGAGCTGCAGCGGCTCAACGTGATGCATCTGGCGACGCCGCAGAGCGCGATTCTGTCGGCGGTAATTTTCAACGCGCTGATCATAATCGCGTTGATACCGCTGGCGCTGCGCGGCGTGCGCTACCGTCCGGTGGGCGCGGCCGCGATTCTAACCCGCAATCTTTTCATCTACGGCGGCGGCGGCGTGATTATTCCGTTCATCGGCATCAAGGCCATCGACATCGTAATCACGGCGCTCCATCTCGCCTGAGGTCAAATCCGTGCGAAACTTCATAACCGCACTCGCCGTAACCGCCCTGCTCACCGTGCTCACCGGCATCGTCTATCCTCTGGCGGTATGGGGCATTGCGCAGACGATTTTTCCGACCCAGGCGGGCGGTAGCCTGGTCGTTGCGGGCAACCAGGTTGTCGGCTCCAGCCTCATCGGGCAGAATTTTTCGTCGGCGCGCTATTTTCAGAGCCGGCCTTCCGCCGCGGGTGACAAGGGCTACGACGCCGCCAACTCGAGCGGCTCGAATCTCGGGCCCACCAACAAGGCGCTGATCGACGCGGTCAAGTTGCGGCTGAAGAACTTCATCGAGAGCAATCCCGCCAGCAATCCGCGCCAGGTTCCAGTGGACATTGTGACGGCTTCAGGCAGCGGCCTCGATCCCGAGATAAGTCCGGCCGCCGCCGGCCTCCAGGTGGCACGGGTTGCCCACGCGCGCGGCATAAGCGAAGATCACGTGCGGCAGTTGGTTGCCGAGAACACGCGGCCGCGATTTGCGGGAATCTTCGGCGAGCCCGGCGTAAACGTGCTGCTGCTGAACCTGGCCCTCGATCGCGCCGCGGGAAGTCGTGGCGGAACAACTCCCGGGACTTGAATGGACGATGAAAAACGGCCTGAGCCCGAGGCCTTTCTCGATCTTGTGCCCCAAACTCAACGGGGACGGCTCAAAGTATATATCGGCGCCGCCGCGGGTGTAGGCAAAACATACAGGATGCTCGAGGAGGCGCATCAGCTCCGCGATCGGGGAGTGGATGTCGTGCTTGGCTTCATTGAAACGCATCACCGCCGCGAGACGGAAGAGCGGATTGGCAACCTCGAGGTGGTCGCGCGCCGCAAGATTTCGTACCGCGAAGTTACGCTCGAAGAGATGGACGTCGATGCGATCATCGCGCGCAAGCCCGAGGTTGTAATCGTAGATGAGCTTGCGCATACCAACGCCCCCGGCTCGCGCCACGAAAAGCGCTACCAGGACGTCGAGCAGATCGTCGCTACCGGCATCGACGTGATTACCGCGATGAACATCCAGCACGTCGAAAGTCTCAACGCGCTGATGCGGCGCATCACCGGCATCGACGTGCGCGAGACGGTGCCCGATTCGATGCTGGCGCGGGCCGATCAAATCGTTAACATCGATGTGCCGGTGGAAGCGCTGCGCGAACGACTGCGCGAGGGGAAGATTTACCCGCAAGCGCAGATCGAACAGGCGCTGAAGAATTTTTTCAAGCCGAGCAATCTTGCCTCGCTCCGTGAACTGGCGCTGCGCGAGGTCGCGCGCAGCCTGGACCGCCAGCGCCTCGACCGCGAGTCGCTCAAGCGCGAGGGAGGCCGCCACGCGAACGTGATCGAGCGAATCATGGTTGGAATCTCGTCCAACGCCGCCGACACCGGACAGCTGCTGCGCAAGGCTTCGCGCATCGCCGGACAGCTCAACGCCGAATGGT
Source organism: Candidatus Binatus sp. (assembly GCF_036567905.1). NCBI lineage: Bacteria > Candidatus Binatota > Binatia (SeqCode) > Binatales (SeqCode) > Binataceae (SeqCode) > Binatus (SeqCode) > Binatus sp. (SeqCode). The sequence goes on along the minus strand of NZ_DATCTO010000035.1, from coordinate 5,022 downwards.
TCGCCGTGCACATCGAGACGCCCGCCGAGTCGGTGAAAAATATCGGCACCAGCGATTTCGTCGCGCTGCTCAACAACATCAATGTCGCCAGCGACCTTGGCGCCGAAACCGTGTGGCTGAAGTCGGACGATGTGGTCAAGGCGTTGATCGACTTCGCGCACGACAAGGGGGTGACGAAGCTAATCGTCGGCCGGACTCATCAGCCGCGATGGCGGCGGTGGCTCAAGGGCGACGTGCCGGCGCGGCTGGCTGCGGACGCACGGGACCTAGACGTGGAAATCGTCGCGACCGACGAACGGGAGGAATCGCGATGAGCGCGCCGTCGCTGCAACGCCAAATTCGCAACGGTACCTTGCTGCTGCTGGCATTGGTCGTTGTGCTGGGACTGTACACGCTGCCGCGGGTCTATTCGCTTGGCGGCGCAATCCGCGAGACCCTCTATCGCAACTACATCAGCATCGAGGCCGCACAGAACATGCACGCCGCGCTCACGACGCTTCAGGTCGCCGAGCACGACGGCCGCGCCAAGGACGTTCTGCCCGGGGCGCGGCAAAATTTTCTGCAGTGGATCGACGTCGAGAATCACGACTTTACTGAAGTTGGCGAGCCGGAACTCGCTGCCGATATCGCCCGGCGCGGCAACCATTTGTTCGCCGGCATCGCCGCCGCGCCGCCCGGCACGTTTCACGATCGCGAATTTGCCGAATTGAGCGGCCGCCTCGACGATCTGATCGCGATGAACAAGGCCGCCATGTTCCGCGCGGACAGCCGCTCGGTAAAGCTGGGCCGGCGGCTGGCGTACGAATTCGCCGGCGGGCTTGCGCTGGTGCTGCTGGTGGGCGCCGCGATCTCGTGGGCTCTCGGATGGCGGCTGTCAAAGCCGCTGACGGAACTCGCCGAGCGGCTGCGCGGAATCAGTCAGCGCAAGTCGCAGGTGCGGCTTGGCCCCCAGCCGCTGGCCGAGCTCGAAGCGGTCGCGCGCGAATTCAACCAGATGGCGGAGCGACTCGAGCAGTACGACAAGCTCAACGTCGAGCGGCTGGTTTACGAAAAGAGCAAGACCGAAGCGATCATCGAAAGCCTCGAAGACGGGGTCGTGCTAATCGACACGGAAGGAATCGTTGCGCACATAAATGAGATCGCGTCGCTGATCCTCGGCGTCGATCTTCAGGACGCACTCGGCAGCCCGTTCGACGATCTCAGCAGCAACCATCCTCATTACCTGCGCGTTCGCGATGCGCTGCGCACACTGCAGAGGGCCGGGCCGGAGGGCCAGCGCACTGAAATCGATCTTCACGTTCGCGGCCGCGAGCATTCCTACGTGCTGAAGTCCGTCCCGCTTCATCATACGGTCGGCAAGTCGCTTGGGACGCTGCTGATTCTGCAGGACGTGACGTACCTCCGCGATCAGGATCGCGCCCGCACCAACCTGGTCGCCACCCTGTCGCACGAACTTAGGACCCCGCTCACCTCGCTGGCGCTGTCGGCGGAGCTGCTGAGCCGCGATATGCCGGGTACAAATCCGAAGAGCAGCGAACTGCTGCAGGTAATCCTCGAAGAATGCTCGCGGATGCGTCAGCTTACCGACAACCTGCTCAATCTCGCGCGCGGCGAGATACCGGCGATCGCCGTTGCGCAAAAGCGTCTCGATCTTGCCCGGCTGACGGCAGACGTGACCAGGCGCTTCGCAATCCAGGCGCGCGAGAAGCACGTCGAGATCGAGGAGCACATCGAATCGGTGCCCGAGATTATCGGCGACCCGGTCAAGCTTTCGTGGGTGATTTCAAACTTGCTCGGCAACGCGCTGCGCTACACCCCGGCCGGAGGAACTATCAAAGTGTCGACGCTCGACGCCAAGCAGGCCACGCGGCTGGAAGTCACCGACTCGGGGCCCGGAATTCCGCCCGAGCTGAAAAACTATATTTTCGAGCGTTTCGTGCAGTACGGTTCCGACGGGCTCGAAAAGGGATCGGCCGGGCTGGGTCTGTCGATCGTCAAGGAAATTGTCGAGGCCCATGGCGGCAGGATTTTCGTCGAGAGCGCCAACTCTCACGGCTCGCGATTCATCGTCGAAATTCCCGCCGCACAGGGGATCTGATGGCCAAACTGCTCATTGTCGATGACGAGCGCAATATCCGGCGAAGTCTCGTTTCGTTTTTCGAGTCGCTTGGCCACGAGGTTCGCGCGGCCGAGAACGGCACGCAGGCCGTGGCCATCCTCGCCGAGACGCAGTGCGACCTGGTTCTGACCGACTACCGAATGGCCGAGATGAGCGGGCTGGAACTGCTCCGCGAGATCAAGCGGCGCGCACCCGAGTGCCTGGTAATTCTGATGACCGCTTATGCGACGGTTGAAAATGCGGTCGAGGCGATGAAGTCCGGCGCGTACGACTATGTCACCAAGCCGTTTTCGCTCGAACAGATTCAGCACACCGTCGATCGCGCGCTGCAGGTCAGGGTCCTTCAAGCGGAAAATCGCGCACTGCGCAGCGCCATCGACGAGCAGCCGCTGCTCGACTCGCACAGCCCCGCGATGCAACGCCTGCTCGAAACAGCCCGCCAGGCCGCCGCCAGCGACGCGACGATTCTGCTCACCGGCGAGAGCGGCACCGGCAAGAACGTTATCGCGCGGCAGATCCATCGATGGAGCCCGCGCCAGGGCAAGCCGTTCGTCGTCGTCAATTGCACCACGCTCTCGGAAGAACTTCTGGAGAGTGAGTTGTTCGGGCACGTCCGCGGCGCGTTCACCGGCGCGATCAAGGACAAGCCCGGGCGGCTCGAGGCGGCCAACGGCGGGACGGTTTTCCTCGACGAGATTGCCGACTTGACGGCGACCCTGCAGACCAAGTTCCTGCGCTTCCTGCAGGATCAGAACTTCGAGCGCGTCGGCGGCGAACGCACGATTCACGTCGATGCGCGAATAATCGCGGCGTCCAATCGCGACCTCGAGTCCGAAGTCGCCGCGCATCACTTTCGCGAGGATCTCTATTACCGCCTCAACGTCATCACGCTTCGCGTGCCTCCGTTGCGCGAACGGCGCGAGGATATTCTGCCGCTCGCGCAGTGGCTGCTGAACGTCGCCGCCGTGCGCAATTCGCATCCCGGCCTGGCATTTTCACCCGGAGCGACCGCGGCGCTCACGCGCTATCGATGGCCCGGAAATGTGCGCGAACTTCGCAACGCGATCGAACGCGGCACCGTCCTGATGCACGGCGACACGATCGCGCCCGATGACCTGCCCGATTCGCTGTTTCACGATTCGACCGAGGCGCTCCGCGGCATCCCCAATGCTGCCAGCCTCGATGAGGTCGAGCGCGAGCACATCGCGCGCGTGCTCGGCGCCAGTGCTACGCTCGAAGAAGCCGCCGACACGCTCGGCATCAACGTCACGACGCTGTGGCGCAAGCGTCGGCGCTACGGAATTGAATAGTCGCAGGCGGCCGTCGCTGGCGGGATGCCGAAGCCGCACGCCGAAAGGAGCAATCGTGGAATATCGCAAGCTTGGCAACTCGGGACTCAAGGTTTCGGCCGTCGGACTGGGATGCAACAACTTTGGCATGCGATGCGACGCGGAGCAGACGCGCGCCGTGGTGCATCAGGCGCTCGACGACGGCATCACGCTGTTCGACACCGCCGACATCTACGGCAATCGGGGCGGCTCCGAAGAGCTGCTCGGCAAGGCGCTCGGAGATCGCCGTGGCGAGGTCGTCGTCGCGACCAAATTCGGCATGGCGATGGGCGACGGTCCCTACCTGCGCGGCGGGTCGTACCGCTACATCATCGCGGCCGCCGAGGCGAGCCTTAAACGGCTGGGCACTGACTATATCGATCTGTATCAGATTCACGCCCCGGACGCGGAGACGCCGCAACAGGAAACTCTCGAGGCGCTGAACGATCTCGTTCGCGCCGGCAAGGTCCGCTACATCGGATGTAGTAACTTCGCCGCGTGGCAGACCGTCGATGCGCTCTGGATATCGCGCAGCCGCGGACTTGTCTCGTACATTTGCGCGCAAAACCAGTACAACTTGCTCGACCGCCGCATCGAGCGCGAGCTCGTCCCCGCATGCCGCCAGTTCGGAGTAGGTATCCTGCCCTACTTTCCACTGGCTAGTGGATTTCTGACCGGAAAATACCGGCGTGGCGCCGAGCCACCAAAGGGCACCCGGCTTTCTCTGGTGCAACGGATGGCGCAGCAGGCCCTCACCGACGAAAACTTCGCGACGCTCGAACGGCTCGAGAAATTCGCGAGCAGCCGCGACCACACGATTCTCGAGCTGGCCGTGGGATGGCTCGGGTCGCAGCCGGAGGTTTCCAGCGTAATTTCCGGCGCGACCAGCCCCGAGCAGGTCACCCAGAACGTGAAGGCGGGAAATTGGAAATTGTCCGCCGAGGAACTGGCCGAAGTCGACAAGCTCACCCGCCGCTAAGCGACAGGGTTGCTCCGGTCAATCGCCGCGATAAGTGGACCGGCGTCGGCGATCCTCTATTTGTAGTTAACATGAAGCGGCCTCGCCGTCATAAGGACCGGCGAGGCCATTCGATCTGAGTATCGGAAGCGATACGCCTGCTCAGGCCGTATCGCTTCTGCGATTATTTCTTCGCTTCGCGTACTCCGCTCTGGTGCCCACCGCCCTGGTGGCCGGCACTCGCTTGCTTGTTCTGTTCAGGCCGTTGGCGAGACGACTGCTGCTGATGAGTCGCCTGCTGATGCGCGGCCTGCTGCGGACGCGCCTGCTGCTGGCGAGACGACTGCTGCTGATGAGTCGCCTGCTGATGCGCGGCCTGTTGCGGACGCGCCTGCTGCTGGCGAGACGACTGCTGCTGATGAGTCGCCTGCTGATGCGCGGCCTGTTGCTGGCGTGCGGCCTGCTGATTGCGAGTCGCCTGGTTCTGTTGCTGGTGCACCGCTTGCTGGTTGCGATTTTGCTGATTCTGCTGGTCGCGTGCAGCCTGCTGCTGCTGACGTGCGGCCTGCTGATTGCGAGTCGCCTGGTTCTGTTGCTGGTGCACCGCTTGCTGGTTG